>JAAXZP010000341.1 GCA_012719815.1 Christensenellaceae bacterium | reverse complement strand
TTATCGAGATTTGCTCTGTCTGCACCCCATCCTCCTTGCTGTTACTTCACGTTGAATATGGAGCTCATCACGCTGTGTATCATGTCGTTCGGGCTGGGCAGCGGTATGTCCAGACTGTCCAGCAGCAGTACCGCCAGCGCGGCCGTCCACAGCATCCCGTACACAATGGTCTCTTTGACCGGCTTGTTTTTCACGCCCGGCAGCCAGTCCACCGCCGCCGTCACCGCAAACAGAGCCAGCACAATCGCCGTCAGCATATCCCACCGCCTTTACGTTTTCTTGAGGTACGCCGTGTTGACGATATCCACCTTGCAGGTGATTTCCACCGGCATGTTGACAAACACCTCGTCCCAGTTGTCCTTCAGCTGCTCCCACAGCTTATGGTCCTGCTTGCAGATCATGTTGCCAAAGCCGAATATATCCGAACGGTACTCCGTCCTCACCCGCTGTATCATATCCGCGATGCCGCGCGCCAGTTTTTGAGCGCCGCTGGCTTCCCCCTGCTGAATCACTGACGGTTCCATCAAATCGATTAGCGCCGCTGTCTCATCCAGATACACCACGACTTCCACTTCCACCTGCACCGACAGCTGACCGTCGCGCCAGCGGAACGATCTTTTGGTATTGCTTCTGTGTATCTCCAGCGCGGTATCCTCCGGCCCTTCCCCGCTGGCGGAGCAGGTGATCACGCCGCCCTCCACCTCGCCCCTCACGAACAGAAAATACTTGGACTCCTCGGGCGAGAGATACCCCACCAACCGCCCGTTTTTAAACACGGCGATGCCGTTGACTTCGCAGGTAATGGTGCCGTCGTTGGGAACGCTGCGGACCGCGGGCAGCGTCAGCTCGATACCCTCGGAGTAAATGATATTGTATATCTTATACACCGGATTATAGATGGTGGAAGCCGTCACTCTCCTGTCTTCCTCGATGATATTGTGTATCTCATAAGCCACCATGGGCTGGCCGACCCCCTCAAGGCGTAAAAGCTCTTTGGCGGTTTCCATCTGCGACACCGCCACGCATACGGTCTCACGGCATTCCGCGTCCCTGAGGAAAAAGTCCATCGTGGTGACGATATCGCTTTCGCGCGCCACTTCCTCGTCCAGCAACACCAGCTCGATGTGCCCTAAATAAACCTTGTTGGTCACTCTTTTTTTCGCGTTGCGCGCCGCGTCGAACATCGTGACCCCGTATGTCTCCAGCAGCCCCGCAGCAATGCCCTGCTCCTTCACCGGGCCGGACAGGTCCACGTATTCAAAACTCAGATGATACAGCCCCGTCTCCGGGTCGCGGTCTACGGCCACGCCCGTCGTGATGGTCATATCGTTCATGCTGCGGTAATTCCAGCAGCCCCCCGTCAGCGCGGCACAGATGATAATCAATGCGGCCAGCGCAGCTCTTTTGCTCATTGCCCGCCTCCGGCGTTCTGCATATTTGCGTTGTCCTGCATGCGCGCGCGGTCAGCCGCTATGCGCGGCCTCAGCTTCATCAGCCACCACGGGTCGCGTATCCAGGTGTCGCGAACCTCGTGCTTGCTTAAATCCCCGGGCAGCGTCAGCACCTGTACGCCGAACGAGCGCAGGTTAAGCACGTGGATCAGCACAGCCGAAGCGCCCAGCGCCAGCCCGTAGAACCCGAACATGGACGCCAGAAACAGCAGAAAGAAACGGACGTAGATGATGGGTGCGTTGAGTTTGGGCACCAGCAACGAGGTGGTGGCAGTCAGCGCCACCATGATGATCATCGGCGCCGCCACCATTTTGGCCTCCACCGCCGCCTGGCCGATCACCAGCGCGCCCACAATGCTCAGCGCCTGGCCGACATTGCCCGGCATGCGCGCGCCCGTTTCCCGCAGCAGGTCAAACACAAGGAGCATGACAACCGCCTCCAGCGCGGCGGGCAGCGGCACGCTGTTGCGCTCCGTCGCCATGTTGATCAGCAGCTGCGTGGGCAGCATCTCGTGATGAAAAGCGACTACGGAGATGTAAAGCCCCGGCACTATCACCGTCAAAAAGAAGCCGACTATGCGCAGCATTCGCGCAAAGGACGCGTAATAATGGCTGTAATAGTAGTCCTCGCCGCTCTGGAAGTTCTCGACAAACAGGTACGGCACGGTCAGCGCCACCGGAGAGCCGTCCACCAGTACCGCGATGCGCCCCTCCAGCAGCTTGCCGACCACCCCGTCAGGGCGCTCGGTATAGCCTACCGTACGGAACATAGAGGTGCGGCTGTCCCGTATCAGCTCTTCCAGGTAATGGGTGTCCAGCACCCCGTCGATGTCCACTGTGTCCAGCCGGCGCTCCAGCTCCGCCAGTATCGACTTGTTGACCAGCCCGTCCATGTAGCAGATGCAGGCTTGCGTGCGGGTGCGCCTCCCGAACACCCGCATTTTCATCTTCAGCTCGTTGCTGCGTACCTTGCGCCTGAGCAGCGTCAGGTTGGTTATGAGGGCTTCGTTGAACCCCTCGCGCGGACCCGGCAGCGTGCGCTCGCTCTCCGGCTCGGCGATGGCGCGCGTCACAAAATGCTTGGTATCCATCAGCAGCGCCTGCGCCGAGCCGTCCAC
>JAAXZP010000340.1 GCA_012719815.1 Christensenellaceae bacterium | reverse complement strand
CCTATATCGGAGCCTGCGTTTACCGGCGCGGGCGTGGGCGCGGCAGCCACGGGTCTCCGGCCGGTAGTGGAGATACTGTATTCCGACTGGCTGACGCTGTGCACCGACCAGATTGTCAACATGGCCGCCAAAATGCGGTATATGTTCGGCGGCAAGGTGAACATGCCGCTGGTGGTGCGCGCGCCGTTCGGCGCGGGCGGCGGCATCGCGGCGCAGCACTCGCAGTCGTTTGAGGCATGGTTCAACCATATACCCGGACTTAAAGTGGTGGCGCCCATCACACCGTACGACGTGAAGGGCATGCTCAAGGCGGCCATACGGGACGACAACCCGGTGATGTTCTTCGAGCACAAGAGAAGCTACCAGCTCAAGGGCGAAGTACCCGAGGGCGATTACATCGTGCCTTTCGGGAAGGCGGCGATAAGAAGGGAAGGCAAGGACGTGACCATCGTCGCCTATTCGATGATGGCGATACGCGCACAGAACGCCGCCGAGGAGCTGGCCAAAGAGGGCATTGACTGCGAAGTGATCGACTTAAGGTCACTGCTGCCGCTGGATTATGACACCGTGATGGCGTCTGTCGCGAAGACGGGACGCGTGGTGGTGGCGCAGGAAGCGCACTTAAGAGGCGGGCTTGCAAGCGATATTGTCGCGGAGATCATCGACAGGGGATTTGAGCTGCTGGATGCGCCACCTGTGCGCGTGGGCGCGCCCAACGTGCCGATGCCGTACAACGTCGGGCTGGAAAAGGCGTGCATACCCGATGAGAACAGCATCAAAGCGGCAGTGCATAAGGTGCTGAGCAACGATTAACGAAAAGGGAGATAATCATGGCGAGAACAATGACGCTTCCCAAAATCGGCGTCAATATGACGGAAGCGATCGTGGACTCCTGGTACGTTAAGGAGGGCGACCGCATCGCCGAGGGAGATGCGATACTGCTGGCGGAAACCGACAAGGCCACGCAGGACATCTATGCGACGGATTCGGGCGTTGTCGGGAAACTCTTGGCAAAAGAGGGCGACAAGGTCCAGATAGGCGAACCGATACTGTTGCTGCTGGACGAGGGCGAGGTTTTCTCAGAAGAGACGGTGATAATCAAGCAGGACGCGGCCGCGCCCGCAGTGAAGGCGGAGAAAGTGCCCGACAAAGCGGACGCTGCTATGAAACCGCTTCCGGCTGCAGGCGTAAGGGAGAGAAAGCGGATATCCCCGCTGGCAAGAAAACTGGCGAAAGAGCTGGGAATAGATATCGATAAGCTGACTCCCGCGGAGCCGGGCAAGCGTATCGTCAAAGCGGACGTGCTGGCGTACGCAGAGGCGCAGAAGAAGCCGTCGTATGCCGAGCAGGCTGCGCCGGTTTCCGGCGAGGTGCTGGAAGTTGTCCCGATGCGCGGCATACGCAAGGTGATCGCGGAAAGGATGAGCGCGAGCAACCTGGAGAAGCCCAGCGCGGCGCTGACCATCAGCGTGGATGCTGCAGGCATGATGGCTTTGAGGGAGGCGTTTGGGCAGGATGGCCGGAGAGTGGGCTACAACGAGATTATCGCCAAGGCGTGCGCGCGTGCGCTGACCCGCCACCGCATGTTGAACGCGCGGCTGGGCGGAGACGGGATCGAGGTGCTGCGTGACGTCAATATCGGCATCGCGGTGGATACCGACAGAGGACTGGTGGTGCCGGTCATCAGGAATGCCGACGGCAAGACGCTGAGCCAAATGGCGGATGAGCTGGCTTCCCTGGTGCAGGCGGTTAAGGAGAACCGCGCGAAACCGGAGGACCTTTCCGGCGGTACGTTTACCATCACCAACCTCGGCATGCTGGGCATCGAGGAGTTTACCGCCGTGATCAACCCCCCGGAATGCGCCATACTGGCGGTGGGCGCACTGCGGCGTGTGTTTGTGCCCGACGAGGACGGCAATCCGGTGGTCCGCAGCGAGATGAAGATGACGCTGGCGTTTGACCACAGGATCGTGGACGGCGCGCCGGCTGCTCGGTTCCTGCAGGATGTGAAGCGGTATCTGGAAAACCCGGTGATCATGCTATGAAGAAATACGACGCAGTGGTGATCGGCGGCGGGCCAGGCGGTTACGTGGCAGCTATCAAGACGGCGCAGCTGGGCAAAAAGGTGGCTGTCGTCGAAAAGGAGCACCTGGGAGGCACGTGCCTGAACTGGGGATGTATCCCGATGAAATCGCTGATCCGCAACGCGGAGGTCATAGAGTCGCTGCATCAGGGCGGTGTGTACGGGTTTGAGATAAGCGGCGTGAAGGCGGATTACGCCAAGGCGCAGCAGCGGAGCCGACAGGTCAGCGAAAGGCTGGCGCGCGGCGTTGGCTACCTGATGAAGAAGAACGGCATTGACGTTATCACGGACGAGGCGGTTCTGAAAAAGGACAGGTCGGTGGCGCTTAAAAATTCCGGCGAGACACTGGCGGCGGAAAACGTCATCATCGCGGCTGGCGCGCAGCCTGCCAGGCTGCCCATG
>JAAXZP010000339.1 GCA_012719815.1 Christensenellaceae bacterium | reverse complement strand
GATGAATTTATGGCCGCGTTTATGAAGGCCGTCGTGGAGAGCGGCTTTTTTGAGAAGATCAGCGCGGAAGCGGGCGAGGACATATTCTGGCACGCATTGCTGGCGATGCTGGACAACGACGGGCGCGCGCTGAACCGCGACGTGTTTTTCGAAGTGATCGCAAAGGAGTCCGGCGCGGACCGCGACGAGCTGATTGCCCATATGGACGCGTTCTACCGGGGCGAGTTTTTACGGCTGCAGCATGTGACGCGGGCGGACAAGCATGTCAAGCGGACGGTGGAGGTTTTAAAGGACAAGGGCTACCGGCTGATACTCGCCACCAACCCGCTGTTTCCGCCTGTGGCGACGGACACGCGCGTGCGCTGGGCAGGGCTCAAGCCGGAAGATTTTGAATACATCCCGTATTACGACAATTCCCATTACTGCAAGCCCAAAGCGGGATATTTTCAGGAAATTCTGGAGCGTACCGGCCTTGCTGCCGAGGAATGCTATATCGTAGGCAACGATGTGCGCGACGATCTCTCGGCTGTGGCGCTGGGCTTTGAAGCGTTTTTGGTGCTGGACCATGTGATTGGAGATATTGAAAAGGGGCCGCCATGCCAAAAGGGAAATTATTCGGATTTGTTAAGATTCGCCGAAAAACTGCCCAAAATCATATAAGCGACTACTACGTTGTGGGGCTTGGGAACCCGGGCAGCAAATACGCGCACACGCGGCATAACGCGGGCTTTGACGTGGTGTCCATACTCGCGGAGCGGATGGGCGTCAGCATGCGCCAGTATGCGTATAAGGCCCAGATAGGCCAGGGCGAGCTGGGCGGCAAAAAGGTGTTGCTGGTGATGCCGCAGACGTATATGAACAACTCAGGCGAGAGCGTGAGGGAGATGGCGCAGGCGCTGCGCGTGCGGGCGGACCAGCTGATACTCGTTTACGACGACGTGGACCTCAAGGAAGGCACCGTGCGGGTGAAGGCGCGGGGAAGCGCGGGCACGCACAACGGCATGAGGTCGGTGATCTATCACTTGCAGACCGACGAGTTCACCCGGGTGCGCGTGGGCATCGGCAAGCCGGACGGCGATATCGTGGATTACGTGCTGAGCGAGTACACGGACAAACAGGCCGCGCTGGAAACGCTGAAACGGGCGGCGGACGCGGTGGAGACGATCATAAAGGACGGTGTGCTGGAAGCGCAGAACCGTTTTAACGCGCCGCCGCAGAAAACATGCTGACCACGGATCATATCAGAGAGCTGGAAGAATTTCAAAGGCTGGAGAAAGCTGTGCGTGCGGGGCAGATGCCCTGCGCGCTTTTTGCCGTACCCGAAGCCGCAAAGCCGCACATCGCGGCGGCGCTGGGCGAGGCGACAAAGCGCCCGGTGATTGTGGTGACCGCGACGGACGACAAGGCGGAGCAGTATGCGGCAGCCGTACCGGACGCGGTGTTTATCCCCAAAAGGGCGCTGCAGCTGCGCGCGTCGGTGGCGCGGAGCCGTGAGCGGATGTTTGAGCGCATCCGGGCGCTCTCCAAGCTGGCGGGCGGTGCGCGGCTGACGTTTGTCAGCGGGGAATCGCTGGCGGCCAGGCTGGTGCCGCCGGAGGATTTTCTGGCGGCGCATATCCGCATCGAAAAGGACGGGCGGTACGACCCCGAGAAGCTGATACAAAAGCTGGTTTGGGCCGGGTACGAGCGGGTGAACGCCGTGGAGACGGCCGGGCAGGCGGCGCGGCGCGGCGAGATACTCGACGTGTTCTGCCCCGGCGCGGTGGCGCCGTACCGGATCGATTTCTTCGACGATGTCGTGGAGAGCATCCATTCGTTTGACCCGGTCACGCAGAGACGGAGCCGCGAAAAGTTTGAGGCGGTGACGCTGGCGCCCGCGGTGGAGCTGACGCTGTCGGACGAGGCGGCAGCGGCGGGCCGGGCGTATTTTGAGGCAGCCAGGCCGGACAGCGCCGCGATGGCGCAGCGGTTTGCCAGCTATGCGCAAAGTCTGTCCAAAGGGCGCTATTTCGAGGACATTGAGAACTTCGCGTATGCGATGTGCAGTTCCACCGTGCTGGATTACGTGCGGGAGCCGCTGGTGCTGCTGGACGACTACAAGCACATCCGCTCGGACGAGGAGGAGCGGCGGGAGGATTTCGAGCACCGGCTGATGGACCTGGTGGGCAGCGGCGAGGCGGTGGCGGACCAGAAAGCGCTCTATCTGCCGCTGGAGGACATCATCGCCCGGGCGTCGGGCTGTGTGGCGGCGGATTTCTGTACGGTGAGCCGCTCCGGCCTGCGCACCCGGGCGGACATCGTGCTGCCGATAAAGTCGGCAGTCGCGTACAGCCGGAAGCTGGACCTTTTGCAGGAGGACCTGAAGGCGCGCGTGAAGGCCGGATGGCGCGTGTACCTTTTCTGCGGCAACACCGAGCGGGCCGAGCGGCTGGCGGCGGAATTGTCGGACAAGACCATGACGGTGCCGCTGATAAAGTACAGGCGGGGTCTGCAACCCGGCGAGACGGGCACGTACCCGCAGCGGCTGACATCCGGGTTTGAACTGACGCCGCTTAAGGTGTATTTTCTGGGCGAGCACGAGATATACGGGTTTGCCCGCAAGCGCAAGCCGGTATCCACCAGGCGGCAGCTGGACCTGTTTGCGGACTTGAGGCCCGGCGACCTTGTGGTGCACGACGTGCACGGCAAGGGGCGCTTTATCGGCCTGGTAAAGCGCGAGGTGCAAAAAGTATCGCGCGATTACCTGGAGCTGGAATACCGCGACGGCGACAAGCTGTTTATTCCCACCGACCAGATTGACCGCGTCCAAAAGTACATGGGCGGCGACAACGAGCGGCTCTCCAAGCTGGGCGGCCGCGAGTGGGCCCAGACCAAGGCGCGCGTCAAAAAAGCCGTGAAGGAGCTGGCCGAGGACCTGATCTCCATTTACAGCGAGCGCATGTTCAAAAAGGGCTACAAGTACGGCGAGGACACGATCTGGCAGCGGCAGTTCGAGGACAGCTTTCCCTACGAGGAGACGGAAGGGCAGCTCAAGAGCATCGCGGAGATCAAGAAGGACATGCAGCAGGAGAAGGTGATGGACCGCCTGCTGCTGGGCGACGTGGGCTACGGCAAGACCGAGGTGGCGATGCGCGCCTGCTTTAAGGCCGTGATGGAAGGGAAGCAGTGCGCGGTGCTGGTGCCCACCACGCTGCTGGCCCGGCAGCACTACCATACGTTTCAGGAGCGGTTTGCGGATTTCGCGGTCCGCATCGAGATGATATCGCGGTATGTGTCCGCCGGAGACCAGGCGCGCATACTGGAAGGGCTCAAAAACGGTACGGTGGACATCGTGATCGGCACGCACCGGCTGCTGTCCAAAGACGTGGTGTTCAAGGACTTAGGCCTTTTGGTGATCGACGAGGAGCAGCGTTTCGGCGTGTCGCACAAGGAGCGAATCAAGGATATACGCCGCACCGTGGACGTGCTGACGCTGTCGGCCACGCCCATACCGCGGACGCTGCAGATGGCGCTGACCGGCATCCGCGACATGAGCGTGCTGGACACGCCGCCCGACGAGCGGCGCGCGCCCGAGAGCTATGTGATGGAGTATTCCGGGCAACTTTTGCGCGACGCGGTGATGCGCGAGATGGAGCGCGGGGGGCAGGTGTACTTCGTGTGCCGGCAGATAAGCCAGATGGACCGCCTGGCGCAGGATCTGCGCAGGTACGCGCCGGAGGCGCGCGTGGCGCTGGCGCACGGGCGCATGGGCGAAGCCGCGATGGAGGACGTGATGGTCAGGTTCCTCGCGGGCGAGTACGACGTGCTGCTGTGTACCACCATCATCGAGTCGGGCATCGACATCCCCAATGTGAATACTGTGATCGTATACGAGGCGGACAAATTCGGCCTGGCGCAGCTGTATCAGATCAAAGGCCGCGTGGGCCGCGGCGCCAAGAGCTCGTACGCATATCTCACCTACCTGCCGGGAGCGCACATGACGCCCGAGGCGGAAAAGCGCCTCGCGACCATCGCGGAGTTCACCGAGCTGGGCGCGGGCTTTAAAATCGCGATGCGGGATTTGGAGATACGGGGCGCGGGCAACCTGTTAGGCCCCGAGCAGTCCGGCCATATGGCGGCGGTGGGGTATGATATGTACTGCCGGCTGATGCGCGAGGCGGTGGCCGAACTCAAAGGCGAGCGCGTGGAGAAGATCAACGAAACGTCGGTGGAAATAGGGCTGCCGGCGCATGTGCCGTCGGAATACATCGACGACGACATGCTGCGCATCGAGGTGTACAAGAAGATCGCCGCGATCGACAGCGTGAAGAGCGCGCGGGCGGTGAAGGAGGAGATAATCGACCGGTATGGCACGATGCCCCGGCCGGTGGAGAATCTGATACTCATCGCGTTGATCAAGGCGTACGCCAACGCCGCGGGCATACTTTCGGTGACGCGCCGCGGACGCACGTTTACGTTAAAATACGGCGAAGGGGCTGCGGTCGAAATCGAAGCGCTTTTGGCCGTGCTGTCGGAATATCCCGGAATGGCGCAGCTTAAAGCCGCGGAGCCGCCGTATATCGTGTTCAAGGCGGGAAAAAACGCGGTGGACGAACTGCTGCGGTTTCTGACGGACATCCGCCGGTGCGTGAAAGCGCAGTAAAAAAAGGCAGAAAACTGCCGCGAATTGAGGGAAAAAATTATACTTGAATATAGTACGCGGATGTTATATAATACGAATCCGTAGCGACGCAAAGCGGAACGCCGGCGCTCGAGCAGTGTGACGCGACTTGGAGAAGTATCGAAGTGGTCATAACGGGGCGCACTCGAAATGCGTTTGTCGGGTAACCGGCACGTGGGTTCGAATCCCACCTTCTCCGCCACAATATGGGGATATAGCTCAGCTGGTAGAGCGCTGCGTTCGCAATGCAGAGGCCAGGGGTTCGAACCCCCTTATCTCCACCAAGCTGGAGCAATTGCTCCTCGCTAAAGCCCTGATCGAAAACCGATTGGGGCTTTGCTTTTCCTGGGGCGTTTTTGCCAAACACAGGCGCGAAATAAAAAAGAGCGGTTTTGCCGCTCTTTTTGTGTGTGTCTTATCAGTCCTGCGTATACGGCAGCAGCGCCATCATGCGGGCGCGCTTGATCGCCATCGCGAGCTGACGCTGGTGCTTCGCGCACACGCCCGACGTCCGCCGCGGCTGGATTTTGCCGCGCTCCGTCATGAAACGCTTCAGCTTCGCCGTATCCTTGTAGTCGATACTCGTGGCTTTATCCGCACAGAAAGCGCATATCTTACGCCGGGGTCTGCCGCGGCGCACTTTTTTTTGCTGCTGCTTATCATCATTAGTATTGTTGTTCGTCATAAGCCTTCCTCCATTCTAAGTCAAAACGGCATCTGTTCATCGTCCAAAGGCTCAAAATCATCCGGCTCGTCGCCAAAAAGGGCTTCGTCGTCCGGCGGCGGCGGTACATCCTGCATCCGCGGCGCGCTGCCGGTGCTTTCTCCTCTGGGCGACAGGAATTCCACGTCGTCGGCGACAATCTCGGTAATATAGCGTCTTTGTCCGTTACTGTCGTCGTACTCCCGGGTCTGGATGTATCCCACGATACCCACCTTGCGGCCCTTGGACAAAAACTTCGCACAGTTCTCGGCCAGGCCACGCCAGGTGACAATGTTTAAATAGTCCGTTTCGTCCCGCTTATAGGGCCGCGGCACGGCCACACGGAAAGTGCATACCGATACGCCCTGCGGTGTGGTCCTCAGCTCGGGATCCTTGGTTAAATTGCCGATGATTATGGCTTTGTTCATGGCGACATCCTGCCTTTTACAATCTGATTACATTGAATCGGATCACATTGTCGCTGATCTTGTAGTTGCGTTCAAGCTCGGCCGGGAAACTGGACGGCGCTTCAAACGTCATCAACACATAGTAGCCTTCCTTGATGTAGTCGATTTCGTAGGCGAGTTTCCTGATGCCCCACTCTTCAACCTTCTCAAGCTTGGCGCCGTTTTCCGTTACGAGATTCGCGAACTTTTCGATCAGCGCTTTTCTCGCTTCTTCTTCCATGTCCGGCTTTAAGATGTACAAGCTTTCGTAACGATTCATATCATACCTCCCTTTTGGACTCTCGGGCACGCTTTTTGCGCCCGATGTGGCCCTGCGTCAGGGCGCAGAGCAAGAAAGACGCTACATCATCGAATTATACCATCCCCAAGCGAAAATTGACAACTCAAATTTTATCCAGCATGTGTGATTTATTCTACAAATCGCAAAAAAGTTAAAGGCGCGCCGAAACCCATATGATATAATGCCGATATATTGTGTTTGAGGTGTTTCATGAGGTATAAGGTGATCGCCTGCAAAGCGCTCTTTCGCGAGTTCAGCCTGCTCGCTTCGCAGACACGAACCGTGCTCGACATCACCTATATGCGCCAGGGCCTGCACGACACGCCGGACCTCTTGCGCCGCGCGCTGCAGGAGGAGATCGACAAGGTGGACGACAATGCCGACATGCATTCCAACGAGCAGAGTCCGGGCCGCATGTTTAACGCGATACTGTTAGGCTATGGGCTGTGCTCCAACGGCGTGGCCGGGCTGTCTTCGAAGAAATACCCGCTTGTCGTGCCGCGCAGCGACGACTGCATCGGCCTGTTCTGGGGCTCCTACAAAAAATACCGGGAGTATTTCGATTCGCACCCCGGCACTTACTGGTATAACGCGTCCTGGATTGAAAACGGGTGGACGCCGTCGGAAGAAAACCGCCGGATGAGGCTGGAGGAATACACCGCGCTGTACGGCGAGGACAACGCACTCTATCTGGTGGACGTGGAGACCACCACAAAAGGCTACAACAACGCGGCGTATATCTACTGGGACGAGCTGCACTTTCCCGAATACGAACAGTACACAAAGGACGCCGCCGCCTATTACAGCTGGCAGTTTGATAAAGTGAAGGGCGACAGCGGCTGGCTGCGCGACTTCATCGAAGGCCGCTGGGACCACCGCTTTGCAATCGCCCGGCCCGGCCAGGAACTGGCCGCCGATTATACGGGACAGATCATCACCGCTTGCGCAAAGGAGAAGAAATGAACGATCGTCAGGTTTGTACCGGCGCCTGCCTTTTAGGCAAGTGTCCGTTCAAGACGTGCATCAAGTATAAGCAGGGCGGCGCGCACCGCCCCTTGAAGGCCGATATGTCGATATTGACGGACGGTCGGCTGCCCGAGATTCCCACCGGCAGAAGCGGCTACGGCGCGGCTATTGACATCGGCACCACCACGCTGGCGCTGTACCTTTACGACATGGGGCCGGGCAAATGCGTCAGGGTGCAGAGCGCGCTCAACCCGCAGACATCGTTCGGCCTGGACGTGATTTCGCGCATCAAATACTGCCGGGACAACGCAAACGGCACGGCCGAGCTGCAGGCGGCCATCATCGGCAGCCTCAACGAGCAGCTCGAAAAGCTGTGCGGCGGGCAGGGCATCAGCCCTGCGGACCTCATCGCGCTGTCCGTCACGGGCAACACCACGATGCTGCACCTTCTGGCTGGCGTGGACCCGTCGCCGATGGGCGAGTTCCCTTTCACCGTGCCGGATATGTTCGGCCGCCGGGTGAGCGCCGCGTCGCTCGGGCTGAACGCGGGCGGCGAGGTGTATTTGGAGCGCTGCATGGCCGCGTTCGTGGGTGGCGACATCACGTCGGCGATACTGTCGTCCGGCATGATGAAGGACGTCGTGTCGCTGCTGCTGGATATCGGCACCAACGGCGAGGTGGCGCTCCATGCCCACGGACAGCTGTTCGTCTCCTCCACCGCGGCGGGCCCTGCGTTCGAGGGCTCGGAACTGTTGTGCGGCATGGCTGCGGTCACGTGAGCGGCGAGCAGCGTGTGGGTGGAGGACGGCGAGATCAAAACCGCTGTGATCGGCGGCGGCAAGCCCAGGGGCCTGTGCGGCTCGGGCATAATCGATGCGATTGCGCTGATGCGCACTTCGGGCGCGATGGACGAGACAGGCCGTATCGAAGAAGGGCCGCATACCATAGAGGTGGACGGCGCGCCCGCGTTCGTTATCGCGGACGGCATTGCCGTCACCCAGCGCGACGTGCGCCGTATCCAGACCGCCAAAGCGGCTATCGCAGGGGGCGTGCTGGCGCTGGTGCACCGCGCTGGGCTCGCGCTCTCCGACATCCAGAAGGTTTATCTCGCGGGCGGGTTTGGCAACTACATGAACCCGCAGAGCGCGATGGATATCGGCCTCTTGCCCCCCATATTCCGGGACATCATTAAAAATATTGGCAACGCTGCGGGCGCGGGGGCAGGAATGACGCTGCTTTCCGACGAATATATCAGGGAAAGTTTGCGCATTGCCGAACTCAGCCAGCACGTCGAGCTGGGCGGCGACGCTTATTTCATGGATATATATGTCGAATGCATGATGTTCTGAGGGGGAGCGATGAACCGGGACAAGATATTTGGCACCATCGGCATCGCAGGCGCTGCGTTTTTGCTGGTGGGCATTGTGATTGCCGTCATTACGTTTGAGAACGGCGCGTTTTCTTTACTCAACGGGTTTTACAGCGAACTGGGCCATTATCCGGGCGCTTACTTGGGCGGCTCGTCCGCGCTGATATTCAACGTCCTGATGGCGCTTTTCGGCCTTATCATGTGCGCTTTCATGGTGTTCTGGGGCATCCGGCAGGATTCCTGGGCGTTCGGCGCCGCCGCGTTTTTTGGAATACTTACCGGCGTTTTGGCTGCGGCTCAGGCCATATTCACGCTGGACTATGCGAGGTACCATTATATTGTGGTTTCGGCTTTTGCCGTTTCCGTTTTTCTGTTCGGCGCGACTTACATTATTGCGGCTTTGGCTACCGGCCGGAACGACAGCATAGCGCCGGTGGTTGTGGCGTTCTTTACCGCCATAAGCAGCGCCGTGTACGCGGGTTTTGTCATCTCGGGCGGCATGACGCAGGTGTTTGTGGAGGACGCTTCCCAGATAGGACGGCTGACGTTCATACCGTTCGCCGTGGTGGGGTGGCTCATGCTGCTGCTCGTTATGGCGCTGCTCGTGCTGCTCAGCGTCGAGCTGATGCGGGACCGCCGGAATGTACACGAGGTGGATTTTGCCGAGAGGGTGCGCGGCCGTTCCCGCGAAGTCGAGTTTTAGTGCCATCGGCTAAAAGCCGGTTTGGACGCTTTAATACGCCGATAAACCCCGTTCTTGCCGATGAAAGCGGGGTTTTTTATTTTTTCTTCGTGGCAGCGGCCGCAGCGACGATTTGCGTTATTGATTTTCGGGGGATATTGTGATATTATTCACACAGATGCGGCGCAAGATGCGTTCTGCGCGGCGTCCGGTAACCCATAGACCCGATCTGACGGTGCAGACTTTGGTCTTAACCGAAAGGCGCGTTGCATAGCATCTGGCTGCTGTCAGCCAAAGATTTTGCATTGTAGGCCTGCCTTTCGGGGCAGGTTTTTTGATTCCGGAAGAGAGGGGCTTAGGCATAAGCGGTACTCACCCTGCGCTGGTCGCGGGAGCAAATAAGGTTTGTAAAGGAGAATGGAGCATGAAAAGAGTGTGGATGGCAGCGGTAGCGCTGCTGATGGTGATCCTGATGATGGCTGCCTGCGCGGAAAACGCGCCCGCCGAAACAGCCGGGCAAACCCCGGCCGCAGAGAGCCCTGCGGCGACAGCTGAGACGGCAGCGACGACTGAGACGGCAGCGCCCGATGAGACGGCGGAACCGACCAGCGGCGCGAGCGAACCGGTAAAGGTCGCCACGCTGGCGGGACCTACCGGCATGGGGATGATCCGGCTGTTTAGCAACGAGGCTTACGAAGTCAGCCTGCTTTCCAGCCCGGACGAGATCACGCCCAAGATTATCAACAAGGAAGTGTCCGTCGCGACGATACCGTCCAACCTGGCGGCGGTGCTGTACAACAAGATGCAGGGCGGTATCTCCGTGGTGGCTGTGAACACGATGGGCGTGCTGTACATTCTGGAGAACGGCGATACCGTGGAAAGCGTCGCCGACCTGGCGGGCAAGACGATATACGCCACCGGTCAAGGCTCCACGCCGGAGTTCGCGCTGAAAAAGATACTGGCGGCCAACGGCGTGGAGAACGTGACTGTGGAGTACCTGGGCGCTCACGCCGATCTCGCGAACGCCATGGCGGCCGGCGATGTGACGCTGGCGCTGCTGCCGGAGCCGTTCGTATCCACGGTGCTTGCGAAGAATGCGGACATAAAAGTGAAGATTGACATCAACGAGGAGTGGCAAAAGATTTTCGGCGAGGACGCAGGCATGCCGATGGGCGTGACGGTGGTACTGAATGACTTTGCGGCGGACAAGGCTGCGATGGAGAAACTGATCGCGGATTACAGCCAGTCGGTTGAGTACGTGACGACAGACCCCGACGCGGCGGCTGCGGATATCGTGGCGGCAGGCATCGTGGGTGCGGAGCCCATCGCCAAAGCGGCCATACCGCGCTGCGGTATCTCGTTTATCACGGGCGAGGCCTGCAAGGCGATACTCTCCGACTACTTCCAGGTGATGTTTGAGAGCGACCCCAAATCGCTGGGCGGCGCTCTGCCGGACGACGCGATCTACTACATGCCTTAAACCTGCGGCGGAAGTAATACGGAAAACAAAGAGCGGAGTATCGTATCGGATACCCCGCTCTTTTGCTGTTGATTTTTTAATTTCTTTATTGGACACCGCCCGGTTATTTTTCGTGGAGCACGGCCTTGATGCGCCTAACGCCCGCGGAGCTGGACTGTTCTTTCACGATTTCAAAGCGCCCCAGTTCGGCGGTGTTGGACGCGTGCGGGCCGCCGCAGATCTCCTTGGAGTAGCCGGGAACGGAGTACACCTTGACGATATTGCCGTATTTGGACTCGAACAGGCCGATGGCGCCCTGTTTTTTTGCTTCCTCGACGGACATCTCCTCGCAGACGACGTCTACGCCCGCTTCGATGGCCTCGTTGACAAGCCGCTCTACCTCCCTGATTTCGTGTTCCTCCATCTTGCGCGGGAACGAGAAGTCGAAACGCAGGCGTTCAGCCGTGATGTTGCTGCCCCTCTGCTCCACTTCGTTGCCCAGTACCTTGCGCAGCGCGGCGTGCAGCAGGTGCGTCGCGGTATGCAGACGGGCGGTTTCTTCAGTGGTGTCTGCAAGGCCGCCCTTAAAGCGCTGCTCAGCGCCCGCGCCGGAGACTTCCTGGTGTTTTTTGAACGCTTCCTCAAAGCCTTTGGTGTCCCCCTCCAGCCCGTTTTCGTGGGCGAGCTCCAACGTGAACTCGATGGGGAAGCCGAAGGTGTCATAAAGGCGGAACGCGCTGGCGCCGTCGATGATTTTGCCGGTCAGCCGGCTCTGCAGCTTTTCAAACTCCCGCAGGCCCTGGCGGATGGTGCGCGAGAAGCGCTCCTCCTCCAGATTGAGCTCGGTGATGATGCGGTTCTCGTTGCGGCTGAGCTCAGGGTAGACTTCGCAGTACTGCGCGATCACGGCCCTGGCGACATGCTGGAGCGACTGTTCCGGAATGCCGAGGCGCAGCGCATAGCGCACGGCGCGGCGTATCAGGCGGCGCAGCACGTAGCCCTGGTCCACGTTGGAAGGCGTGACGCCTTTCTCGTCGCCCAGTATGAAGGTGGCGCAGCGCACGTGGTCCGCGATGATGCGGAAAGCGCGCGTGGTGTCCGGGTCGTCGCCGTAACCCTTGCCGGACAGCTCCGCGATGCGGGCGAGAACGCCGGTGAAGACGTCGGTGTCGTAGACGGATTTTTTGCCCTGCAGTATGCAAATCGTGCGGTCCAGGCCCATGCCGGTATCCACGTTCTTCTGAGCGAGCGGCTCGAACCTGCCGTCCGCCGTCTTGTTGTACTGCATGAACACGTCGTTCCAGATCTCGAGGTATTTGCCGCAGGAGCATGCCGGGCTGCAGTCCGGGCCGCAGGCGGGCAGCCCCGTGTCGATGAACATCTCGGTGTCCGGTCCGCACGGGCCGGTCATGCCCGCGGGGCCCCACCAGTTGTGCTTTTTGCCGAGGAAATATATGTGGCTTTCGTCCACGCCGTGGCTCATCCAGTGCTGTGCGGACTCGATATCCTTCGGGGCGTCCTCGTCGCCCGCGAAGCAGGTGAAGTACAGCCTGTCCTTTTCGATACCCAGCCACTCCGGCGAGGTCAGGAACTCAAAGCTGTACGCGATGGCTTCTTCCTTGAAATAGTCTCCGAGCGACCAGTTGCCCAGCATTTCAAAGAACGTGCAGTGGGACGCGTCGCCCACCTCGTCGATGTCGCCGGTGCGCACGCATTTTTGCACGTTGGCAAGGCGCTTGCCTTCCGGGTGTTTCTCGCCCAAAAGGTAAGGCACCAGCGGGTGCATGCCCGCGGTGGTGAACAGCACGGTCGGGTCGTTTTCGGGTATCAGCGACGCCGAAGGGATGATGGCGTGGCCTTTGGATGCAAAGAATTCAAGATACATTTGGCGCAGCTCCGCGCTCGTTAAAGCTTTCAATGCAGGTCTCTCCTTATGTCTCTGTATACGATTATCCATTATAGCAATATTAAGCCCGCAAAACAAGGAAAAATCATGGGAGAGCAAATGCTGTGACAAGCTGCTCTACCGGACAAAAATGTCGGGAAAGATGCGGAATATCAGAAACGCATTCCGGTGCTGAAAAACTTTAGTTTCTTAATAAGAGTGCTTCCCGAAGAATGCAGCCAGCGGCAGCCATCATTCAAGGTTGTCTGTGGCAGCCCCAGCCGGAGAAAGGCAGCAGTTGACAATCGCCTGTTTCCACATTTAATATGAACGTATTGTATAGGAAATCATCGGCAGAATATAAGGGGAGATTGTATTATTTGTTTCCGGGAGCGCAGCTATGCTGGAAGAATCCCCATTCTGTATAAAGCCGGAGCGCGTTTTTGAAGCGCTGGGCACCCGCCAGGAAGGCCTGAGCCGGGAGGAGGCCGCAAGGCGCATGGAAGCGTACGGCCCCAACACGCTGAGAGAGGGCCGCAAGAAGACGCTGCTCGGCATCATCATCAGCCAGTTCAAAAACCTGATGATACTGGTGCTGCTGGCCGCCGCCGTGCTGAGCCTTATTATCGGGCATGATATGGCGGACGCCATCATCATATTCGCGGTGATCATACTGAACGCGGCGATGGGTACCATTCAGGAGGCCAAGGCCGAAGCGGCGCTGGAGGCGCTGAAGAAGCTGTCCGCGCCGACCGCCCGGGTCATCCGCGGCGGCCAGGTGGCGACGGTGCCCGCATCCGAGCTGGTGGTGGGCGACGTGGTGCTGCTGGAAGCGGGCGACTATGTGCCCGCAGATATCCGGCTCACCGAAACGGCGTCACTGCGCATCGATGAAGCGATGCTCACCGGGGAATCGGTGCCGGTGGAGAAGGATGCCGCCGCCGTGCTGCCGGAGCAGACGCCGCTGGCGGAGCGCGTGAACATGGCGTATGCGGGCACCAGCGTGACATACGGGCGCGGGACCGGCGTGGTGGCGGGTACCGGCATGCAGACCGAGATCGGCAGGATCGCCGGGGCGCTGGACGCTGCGAAGGAAAGCCAGACGCCGCTGCAGCGCCGCATGGACGCGCTGTCGCGCGTGCTGTCCATTGCCGTGCTGGCGGTGGCGGCGGTGATATTCGCGGTGGGGCTCGTAACCGGCCGGGATATACTCGACATGTTTATGGTGGCCATCAGCCTCGCGGTGGCGGCGATTCCTGAAGGGCTTGCGACGGTGGTGACGCTGCAGCTCACGATGGGCGTGCAGAAGATGTCCAAAAACGGCGCGATTGTACGCAGGCTGCCCGCGGTGGAGACGCTGGGCTCCACAAGCGTGATCTGCTCCGACAAGACAGGCACGCTGACGCAGAACCGCATGACGGTGAAGCGCGCTTATTATAATTTTAAAGCCTACGAGGCGGACGCCGTGCCGCCGTGCCCGGAGCGGGAGCTGCTGGACAGGGTATTTGCGCTGTGCAACGATACCAAAGTGGCGGACGGGAGCGGCGAAGAAAAGCTGGTCGGCGACCCGACGGAGACGGGGCTGTATGCTTTTTCCGCGCCGCGCGTGGATATGGCGGCCTGGCCGCGCGTGTATGAGATCCCGTTCGATTCGGAGCGCAAGCTGATGAGCACCGTCAACGGGCGGGAGACGCTTGAGCTTTTGGTAAAGGGCGCGCCCGACGAGCTGATAGCGCGGTGCAGCCGCGTGATGGCGGGCGGCGAGATAAGGCCGCTGAGCGACGAGTATAAGCGGCGGCTGCTGGACGCCAACGAGGATTTTGCCCGGCAGGCGCTGCGCGTGCTGGGCGCGGCTTTTAAGCCGCTGCAGAGCGTGCCGCTGTCGGACGAGGGTCTGGAAGAGGGCCTGATATTCGTCGGGCTGGCGGGAATGATGGATCCGCCGCGGCCCGAGGCTGCCGAGGCGGTGGCGCTGTGCCGGCAGGCGGGCATCAGGGCGGTGATGATCACCGGCGACCACAAGGCGACGGCGGTGGCCATCGCGCGGGAGCTGGGCATACTGGAGCAAGGCAGCAGGGCGATCACCGGCGCCGAGCTGGCCGGCATGAGCGACGAGGAACTGGCCGAAAATATCGACGATATCCGCGGGTACGCGCGTGTGGCGCCAGAGCACAAGGTGCGCATCGTGCAGGCGTTTCAGGACAGGGGCTGCGTGGTGGCGATGACTGGCGACGGCGTCAACGACGCGCCCGCCCTGAAAAATGCGGACATCGGCGTGGGCATGGGCATCACCGGTACCGAAGTGTCCAAAAACGCATCGGATATGGTGCTGACGGACGACAACTTCGCCACCATCGTGCGCGCGGTTCAGGAAGGGAGGCGCATCTACCGCAACATCAGAAAGGCGGTGCAGTTTCTGCTGTCCGCCAACCTGGCCGAGGTGGTCACGCTGTTCGTGGGCACGATGGCGGGGCTCGTTGTGCTGACGCCGGTGCAGATACTGTGGGTGAACCTGGTGACGGATACGTTACCGGCGCTGGCGCTGGGCATGGAGCCCGCCCCGGACGACATCATGCGCCGCAAACCGCGGGATCCGAAACAGAGCTTCTTTGCGGAAGGCATGGCGGCGAACCTTATTGTTTTCGGCGTCATCATGAGCGCGCTGACGCTGGGCGCTTATTTCCTGGGCTTGAGCCGGTATCACGACAGCGCCGTGGCCAACACCATGGCGTTTATGGTGCTGGGACTGGTGCAGCTGTTCCACGTGTTCAACATCCGCTCCACGCTGCGGTCGGTCATAAAAGGCTTTTGGCATAACAAATGGATGCATATCTCGTTTATCGTGTCTGCATTGCTGCAGACTGTGGTGGTATGGTATGCGCCGCTGGCCGCCTTTTTCGGCGTGACGGCGCTGACGGGAACGCAGTGGCTGTATACGGTGGCGCTCGGCATATCCGTGGTGCCGATCAGCGAATTCGTGAAGTGGATCAAAAGGCAGATAAACAGGGGCGTTAAGTAAGACTCCTGTATTGACCGGCGGAAAGCCAAAGTGGGGGCGAGGACATGATCGATTATCATATTCATACGAATATCTCCGCCGACTGCAAGGTGCCGGTGAGGCTCATGGCACAGGCAGCGCGCGACGCCGGCCTCAAAGAGGTAGGATTTTCCGAGCATATCGACTTGGGGGTGCCCGTAGGCCCCGATTTTACCGTGGATTTTGCGGCATATGAGGCGGCATTCGAGCAGACCCGGCGCGAATTCCCGGAGCTTAACATGCGGCGGGGCATAGAGGCCGGGCTGGATTTAAGATATAAGGATGAGATTGCCGCCCTTCTGAACGCGCACCCGTGCGATTTTGTGATCGGATCGCTGCATCTGGTGTTCGGCCATGACCCGTATTATAAGGACATCTGGCAGCAGTATTCGAAGCGGGAGATTTATGACGAATATATGCGCCTGTCGCTGGAGACGGCACGAAGCTGCGACTATTACGATATACTGGGGCATTTGGGGTATATCGGCAAGTTCTGTCCGTTTGAGGACAAGATGTTGCGCTATGATGAATACGCGGACGCGGTGGACGAGCTGCTGAAAACGCTGATCGAGCGCGGCAAGGCGCTGGAAGTGAACACGGGCGGGCTTTGTATGACGCCGTCCACCATGCCGGAGACGGCGATAATCCGTCGCTATTACGAGCTGGGCGGCGAGCTGCTGACGGTGGGCTCAGACGCGCATTATGAGAGCGCGGTGGGACATGCCGTCGCCGAAACGCTGGATGGATTAAAGAGCATCGGGTTTAGGTATGTCTGCGCTTTCGACAGCCGGAAGCCGCAGCATATAAAAATACCATAACGGTATCCAAAGGTTTTCGTGACACATGCGAAATAAAAACGGTGTTTTGGAGAGAGGTTTAAAGCTGCACCCCACGCAGGTCATCGTGGCGGGTTTTGTCGTGCTGATACTGCGGGGTGCGGTTTTGCTGTCGCTTCCGGCTGCTACCACAACGGAGCATCGGCTGTCTTTTCTGGACGCTCTTTTTACTTCCACATCGGCGGTCTGCGTGACGGGGCTGGTGGTGGCGGACACGGGGACGACGTTTTCGCTGTTCGGGCAGATCGTGCTGCT
>JAAXZP010000338.1 GCA_012719815.1 Christensenellaceae bacterium | reverse complement strand
GTCAAAGCGGACCATATCACCAAGCGCTATCATACTGTGGGGGACGAAATCGAGGTCATCCGCGACTTGACGTTATCGGTTTATGAGGGCTAATTCCTGGCGATCGTGGGGCCGAGCGGCTGCGGCAAGACGACGGTGCTGTCCCTGATTGCGGGGCTGATAGCGCCGTCCAGCGGCCAGGTGCTGATCGCCGGTGAGCCGGTGGAAGGGCATCACGACAAAGTGGGCTATATGCTCCAGCGGGATCACCTTTTTGAATGGCGTACCATCGAAGAGAACATACTGCTCGGCTTGCAGGTAAAGAGGATATGCAACAGGCAGACGCGTCAGAAAGCGTTGGACCTGCTTAATAAATACGGGCTGGGCGAGTTTAAAACCTACCATCCTCACCAGCTCTCCGGCGGCATGCGCCAGAAGGTGGCGCTGATCCGCACGCTGGCGGTGGACCCGGAGATACTTCTGCTGGACGAACCGTTTTCGTCGCTGGATTACCAGACACGGCTGGTGCTGTCCGGCGAGATTGTGGACATCATACGCCGGGAGAAAAAGACGGCCGTGCTGGTGACGCACGACCTGGCCGAAGCCATATCCATGGCCGACCGGGTGCTGGTGCTGTCGCCCCGGCCCGCTTCCATCAAGGCGGAAGTGCGCATCGAGCTGGGGGATGAGAACACGACGCCGCTGATGAAGCGCAAGGACCCGGTTATCCAGAAGTACTTCGATTATCTGTGGAAGGAGCTGTCTGTCCATGCCGAACAGACATAACGCGAAAAACGGGGCTGTTTCTGAAGAGCATGCCCGGTTTCTAAGGCAGATTAAACGCGAAAACATAAAAGTGACGCTGCTGCGCGTCGGCATACTGGTCGCTGTGCTGGTGCTGTGGGAAATAGGCGCTGAGCTTAGGTGGATAGACCCGTTCATCATGAGCTCGCCCTCGCGGATTATCAGGACCATCGGTACGCTGATGAGCTCGGGAGAGCTGCTGACGCACGTGGGCGTGACGGTATGGGAGACGGTGATGGGCTTCACGCTGGGTACGATACTCGGCATCGGCATCGCCATTCTGCTGTGGTGGTCGCCCACCGTGCAGCGCACGCTGGACCCGTATCTGGTGGTTTTGAACAGCCTGCCCAAGATTGCCCTCGGGCCCGTCATCATCGTCTGGGTGGGCGCGGGGCAGGCGGCGATTATCACCATGGCGCTGCTCATTTCCGTTATCGTGACCGTGATGAGCATGCTGACCGGCTTTATGGAAGTGAGCGACGAAAAGCTGCTTTTAATGCGTACATTTGGCGCCACCAAGCTGCAGCTGCTGCGTATGGTGATACTGCCGGGCAGCGTGCCTTCTATCATATCCACGATCAAGATCAACGTGGGCATGACCTGGGTCGGCGTCATCGTGGGGGAATACCTGGTATCCAAGGCGGGGCTCGGCTATCTGATCGTGTACGGCGGACAGGTGTTCAAGCTGGACCTGGTGATGGCGAGCATACTGATACTGTCGGTAATCGCGGTGCTGATGTACCTGGTCGTGGCCTGGGTGGAGAAACGCTACAGCCGCAACCGCTGAGGCGCTACTTGATTTTTTCTGCGTATACCATCTGCATGGTAAGCCCGCGCGCATCCTTTTGCGGGCGCTCGGGTAAAGTTTTAAGCGGCCGCTCCAGCGACAGATGAGCGACGACGGCAAGGCACGCCGCGTCAATCAGGTCGTCAAGGGCGGCCGTGCTTTTGGGAAATCCCGCGTGCTCCACCGCGCCGCGCACCGTCGGGCAAAGCGGCGAGAGTATGTCCAGACGTTTTTGCTGACCTTCGGATGTGTGCTTGCTTTCCAGTACCGGTGAGCCAGAAAGCATAGCGAAGCACAGCTCCGGATGGCTTTCCAGCACGCGCGGCCGGATGTCGGGATGCGCCGTGAGGTATTCGTCCAGCTCCCGGATTTTGGGTATGAGTCCGAGAGATTGGGCAGGGAGCGCCTTGCCCAGAACCGCTTTGTTGACAGCGGAGGCTTCTTTTTGGTCAGCATAAACAGCCTGGCGGCACGGGCAGTTGAAAATGCTGGAGGCTTTGCCCGAAAGCAGCCTGCGCGCCGCTTTTTCCGGACGCATATCCTCCGGGCTTTCCGGCAGGCCGATGGGCATATCGATAATGAAGAGCTCCGCGTCCGCGTGCGCTGCGAACAGGTCCGAAACGGTGGGGAAGACATGAACATCGACGCGGTCGCCTGTCAGCGCGACGGCGGCCCAGCCGCCTTTGCAGCCGTCCGCGCCCACAACCTTGCGGGCGCCGGCGGGCGGCGGAACCAACTCCCGGAACACGCGGATAAACGCGCGGTACACGCTGTCCATATCCTGCGGGCCAAAATCGTACGCCTGCGAGAGATAAGGCGCGGTTTCGAATATCGGGATGCCCATCAGGGCGTGAAATTCCGCGTGCAGCAGCGCGTCGTCGATGCGGGCCACCGCTTCCCATTCGTTCTCCGTCATGTCGTCAAGGCCGAACCTCTGGAATATCACGGCCTGCACGTATTCCTCGATCTCCGCGAATCCGCTGAGCCGGTGCTTGACGGGCCGCGGGATGTCGGCGATATACGCTTCCGCCGCGTCGTGCAACAGGCAGGCCAGCTGCACGCGCGGGCTGAGCCCGAGATTTCTGGCTTCCAGCGCGCAGTTGATGCTGTGCTGCGCCACCGAATAGAACTGGCGGCAATGTCCGTTGGCGCGCGTCATCAGCGAGAGCGAATGCGCGATGTCCTCGATCAGTATCTGGTCGGGCCGGGCGTCAAGCGGATCCATCAGCACCCGCGAATATGTCATGATGCAGTGGCTCGGATAGTACGTCATGCGTTTGCGCCTTTCTGTTACTCTGACCATTATATCCCTTCCCAAAACGCGCTGTAAACCTGTGATGCGGAGGTCTAAAAAGAATAATATGTAAAAAACGGGAACTGAATAGAGATATTGCCTTGTGTATTTGGAACCAAAGGGATATAATAGACGTCACACAACGGGGGCGAATTACGGACAATATGTCGTTTGCGCTCAGGGGTTATATGAAAAAAGGGTTATTGAAAAGGGTTGTATCGGTCTTTCTGGCGCTGGCGATGATGTTCGCTGCAGCGGGATGCGCCGTTCCCGCTTCCGCTGAAAATACCGGCGGCATTGTGATATCCGAGGTGGTCACCTCCAATTCCAACTCGCTGAAAGACCCCCTGTTCGGACAGCCGGACTGGATTGAGCTTTACAACAGTGCAGACAGCCCGATCAATCTTTCGGGCTATACCTTCTCCGAGGGCAGGAACAACACATATACCTTTCCGGATATAGAGATAAAGCCCGGGGAATATCTGGTCGTCTATTGCTGCGCCTTTTCAGAAGGCGTGGAAACCGAGGCGCTGTGCACGGGGTTCAAGCTTTCCAAAAAAGGCGTGACGCTTACGCTGTCCACTCCGAAGGAAACGATACAGACGCTGGAAGTGCCGGAACTGGAGACGGACATCTCGTGGGGGCTGGCTGCGGACGGCACATATAAATATTTCATACCCACGCCCGGCGCGGCGAACACCACGCGGTCGTTCGCGTCGCTGGACGAACTGAAGACCACCGAAAAGGTGGCGCTCAAAATCACCGAGGTGCAGCCCGAAGGCATAACGGACAGCGAACCCTACGGCTGGGTGGAGCTTTATAACGACGGCGCTGAGCCTATCGAGCTTTCCAGCCTGTATATCACCGAGAACCTGTCCAACCCGACCAAGGCGCGCATGCCGGATATGCTGCTGGAGCCGGGCGCTTATGCCGTGCTCCGGTTTACCGGCCAGACGGGCGCGGGTGAGCTGCCGTTCAGCATCGGTGCGGACGAGCACACACTCGCGGTGACCAACAGTATGGGCGCCATCGTGGACATGATCTCCTGGGATTCCGACATCGTGCCGGGTTTGTCCGTAGGCCCGGGCAGCGACGGCAAAGTAGTATATTATACGCAGCCCACGTCGGGCGAGGCAAACGGCGGCCCCGCGCTGGAAAGCGGCAGCTTTGCCGAGAGCGCCGGCGACCTGCGCATCAACGAGTTGCTCCTGAAAAATACGTTTTCTGCGATAGACGAGGACGGCGAGCGCAGCGCCTGGGTGGAGCTGTGCAACGCCTCTAACGGCCCGTTGGACCTTGGGAACTATGCGCTGTCCGCCAACGGAAACCGGTTGCTCAAATGGCGGCTGCCCAGCCGGCAGGTGAAGGCGGGCGAGTATGTGCTGGTTTTCCTGTCGGGCAAGGACCGGACGGGCGCCGAGTTGCACGCCAGTTTCAGGCTGGGCGCGGGCGAGACCAAGCTCTATCTGACACAGCTGAATACCGGGACGTTCGAGACGGCTGATGTGCCCCGGGACCCGCAGGACAATGTGTCATACGGGCTTTCCGCGGACGGGAAATGGCTGTACTTCCCGCAGCCGACGCCGCTTGCCCCCAATACCACCAAGGGCTTTGCGCAGATCAGCGCCGCAGCGGGCGCGGCGTCTTCCGGCCTGATGATCAGCGAAGTGGCGGCAGTGGGTACTGCCAAGAGCGGCGCGATGGACTGGGTGGAGATATACAACGGCCAGGACAGCGACGTGGACCTTTCCGGCTACTACCTCTCTGATTCGCGATCCAACCTTAAAAAATGGCCCATCGGCCCCACTACGG
>JAAXZP010000337.1 GCA_012719815.1 Christensenellaceae bacterium | reverse complement strand
TCCATATATCGCCTCACGCCCGGGAACCGCGCAAAATAACGCTTAATATAGTTGGCCGCCACTTTGACCGGAATGCCCAGGCTGCGCGCAAGGCCGAAGTCACTGATGCCGTAGACAATGCCGAAGTTGACGGCTTTGGCGCTGCGGCGCATTTCGGGCGTCACCATGTCCAGCGGCACGCCGAACACTTCGGAGGCGGTACGCGTATGGATATCCACGCCAGAGGAGAATGCGTCCTTCATCACCTCGTCGCCGGATATCGAAGCCAAAATGCGCAGCTCGATCTGCGAGTAATCCGCCGATATCAGCTTGCGCCCTGGCGCCGACGGCAGGAACAGCCGGCGTATCTCCCGCCCTTCCTGCGTGCGTACCGGTATGTTCTGCAGGTTGGGCTCCTTGCTGGAGATGCGACCCGTCACGGTGGATATCTGAACAAATGTTGTGTGCACAAAGCCGTTTTCATCGGCGATTTTGCGCAGCCCGTCCAGATAAGTGCTTTTGAGCTTGGTCAGCCGCCGGTATTCGATCAGCTTTTCGATGACCGGGTGCTTGCCGATCAGGCTCTCCAGCACCTCGATGTCTGTGGAATAACCGGTCTTTCTCTTTTTACTTGAGGGCAGGCCCCGCTTTTCAAACAGCACCAGCCCCAGCTGATTTGTCGAATTGATGTTGAATTCGCCGCAGCCGCAAAGCGCATATATCTCCTCCGTCAGGCTGGCGATCTGGGCGGACAGTTTTTTGTCGTAGGCTTCGAGCTCTTTTAGGTCAATGCGGAAACCAGTGCGCTCCATATCGAGCAGCACGCGCGTGAGCGGCATCTCGATATTGTTGTAGACGTACCAGAGGCCGTCGTCTTTCAGCTTCTGTTCCTGCACTTTATACAGCCCCGCGATCGCCGCGGCATTGCCGGCAAAGCCAAAGTTTTCCGCCAGCTTTGTCAGCGATATCCCGGCCTCGGACGGGTTGATCACGTATGCCGCGAGCGCCGTATCAAAAAGCACGCCCTTCAGCGTGACGCCGTAGTCATACAGCATCGCGGAAGTCTGCTTGGCGTCGTGCAGCAATTTGGGGCAGGCGGCGTCCTCCAGCAGCGGTTTCATGACGCCGAGAATGATATCGAACGAGAAATCGGTATTGAGCAGCGAATGCTCGGTTACCATCTGATACTCGCGGCTGTCGGAAACCGCAATCGTCAGGCTGTCTCCAAAATGTATGGCCACAAACTCTTTATCTTTGACCTCATCCAGCAGGCGTTCCAGCGCTTCCCGGGACGTTACCGGCACAACGTCGACCTCTTTTTTAACCGTCTCCTGCGGGGCGATGCGCTTGAGCAGCGAATAAAACTCCAGCTCGCTGAAAACCTTTTGAACTTTTTCACCCGTAAAGCCGGCAAAGAACAGTTCCTCTATGGATACGTCCAGCGGCACCGACGGGTCTATTTTGGCAAGCGACTGGCTCAAGTAAGCAAGCTCCCTGTTTTCCGTCAGCTTCTCCTTCAGCTTGCCTTTTATCTCCTCCAGATGGTCGTATACCCCGTCCATGCTGCCGTAAGTGTGCAACAGCGACAGCGCCGTCTTCTCCCCCACCCCGGGCACGCCGGGGATATTGTCCGACGCGTCACCCATGAAACCTTTAAGGTCCACAATCTGTGCGGGCAGCAGCTTGTAGGTATCGTACAGCTTCTGCGTATCGTAAATTTCGATTTCGCTGACACCCTTGCGCGTCAGCATCACCCGGCACGAGTCGGATACCAGCTGAAGCGCGTCCTTGTCTCCCGTCAACAGCAAGGTCTCCATGCCGTTTTTTGCCGCCATGCCGGCCAAGTGGCCCAATATATCGTCCGCCTCATAGCCTTCCTGTTCCAACACGGCGATGTTGAGTTCATGAAGCGCGGTTTTCAGCGTATCGAACTGCGGAATGAGCTCAGGCGGAGTCGGCTTGCGCTTACCTTTGTACTCATCGAAGATATCGTGCCGGAAGGTCTTTCCTTTTTTATCGAATGCGATGGCAAGATAATCGGGCCGGTGTACGGATATCGCATTAATCAACATCGAAAAGAAACCAAAAACGGCATTGGTGTAGGTGCCATCCTTTCGGGTAAGCAGCGGTAATGCATAAAAAGCCCGATGCATCAGGCTGTTTCCGTCGACGGCCATCAGTGTTTTTTTCATGGCGGCTCCTGCTGGAAAATCCATAATACAAAGTATAGTTTATTGTGACCGCTTATGCAACCACTTTGCCGGCCCGCAGGATAAAAAAAGAGTCGCGATTCGCATCACGACCAATGTAAAGGGGGTCTTAATATATTTTGTGAGGTCACTTATAATTATTACCAGAATCCAAAGGATTATTCAAGAGTTAATCATCTTTTTTTGGGAAAAACTCTGCCAAAGAAACCGTGGATTCCTGGACCGGAGGAAGTTCATAGTGGAAATCTTCCTCATTTTCAAAATTGGCCTTCTTGGCAGGACGCTCTTCCACCGGCAGCAGCGCGCGGCGCGACAGGCTGATCTTGCGTTTGTCGGCATTGACTTCAAGCACCTTGGCTTCTACCTCATCGCCGATGCGCAGTTCATCCTCCACCCTGTCCAGCCGGCGATTGGACACCTGCGAGATGTGAATCAGGCCGTCCACTGTGGGTTCAAGCTGTACGAAAGCGCCGAACGGCACGATGCGCACAACCTTGCCCCGGACGATATCCCCGGCATGGTACTTCTCGGGCACGAGATCCCACGGCTTGGGCAGAAGCTGCTTGTAGCCCAGCGCGATCTTCTTTTTGGACGGCTCGACGTTCAGTATCACGAGCTCCATCTCCTGGCCTTCCGATACAACGTCAGACGGATGCTTCACGCGAACCCACGCCATATCCGAAATATGCAGCAGGCCGTCCACGCCGCCGATATCCACAAAGGCGCCGAAATCCGTCAGGCGCTTGACAACGCCTTTCACGCGATCGCCCTTTTTGAAGCTCTCCCAAAGCGCCTTTTCCTTCTCTTTCTTCTCCTTGAGCAGCACCGTCTTATGAGATGCCACCAGGCGCTCCTGTTTCTTGTCGGCATCGATCAGCGTGACTTCCAGCTCCTGACCCTCGAACTGCTTTAAGTCTTCCACGTATTTGAGCGACAACTGGGAAGCGGGAATAAAAGCGTTGTAGCCCTCGATCTTTGTGGTCACGCCGCCCTTTACGGCTTTCTTGACGACACATTTGTAGAGTATGTCCGTGCCGACATTCTGCTGAATCTTGAGCCAGTTCAGTTTCTTCTCGACGCGCTTTCTGGAGAGAAGAATATTGCCTTCGCCGTCGTTGAGATTGATAACTTCAGCCTCGATCTCGTCACCGATGTTGTAAACATCTTTGGGGTTAATATCGTGTATCGACAATTCGCTTTTTGGAATTATGCCATCTGATTTATATCCAATATTAACACAAACGTCTTCATCCGTTATCTGAACGATATTGCCCTTGACAATCTGTCCCTTCTTCAGTCGGACAACCTTCTCCAACCCTTCCAGAAACTCGTTTTTCTCGTCCTGCTTTGCGGGGGTGTCGTTTTCCGCTTGGGCTGTTTCCACAGCGTCAGTTGCTGTAGCTTCAGATACGACTTGTTCGTTTGCAGTGTCTGCCGTAGCTTCAACCGTTTCCTTCAACGTGGGGTCCAGAGCCACATCCGGCTCCTTATCGGCAGACACCTCTTCAGTCATCTGGGCAACTGCAGCGATGTCCGCCATGTCGCTAGCTGCGGTTTCCTGGCTCGGAATGCCCTCACCTTCCGCCTGCAGCGCTTTTTCATTTTCCATCATGTAGTCAAAAACCTCCCTAATCATCGTATCCGGCGTTGAAGCACCGGCGACAATGCCTATTATATCACCTAGATGCATTTTTTCAAGTAATAGTTCACTTTTATGCTCAATATGATAGACATTTTTGCAGCTTTTTCGACACAGCTCATACAGCTTGCGCGTGTTGGAACTTTGCCGGCCGCCCACAACAATGATGGTATCCGCGATTTTTGCAATCTCAGCTGCCTCCTTCTGGCGCTGCTGCGTGGCCGAGCAGATGCTCATGAACGGGATGATATGATCGACGCGGGACTCCAGCGCGGCAAGAATATGCTCCCATTTTTCCTGTGTGATCGTCGTCTGAGCCACCACCACTGCCTCATCCATATGCGGCAGCGCGGCAATCTCTTCCTCGCTGTTCACCACAAACGCGCCGCTGCCCGTCCAGCCGATAGTGCCGATCACTTCGGGGTGTCCTTTCTCGCCCACAATGATAACGCGCTGTCCCGCTTCGGTCGCAGCGCGCACGCGCTCATGGATACGTTTCACAAAAGGGCAGGTCGCGTCAATATACGCGATGCCGCGCGCTTTCAGCGCTTCGTACACCTCGGGCGCGGCGCCGTGGGAGCGTATCACCACGGTCGCTCCTTCCGGCGCGTCCTCCACGCGCTCGATGCAGGCCACGCCGCGTTCCTCCAGTGAACGCACAACGTCGCGATTATGAATGAGCGGGCCCAGCGTTACGATGTTCTCCCCGATATGGGCTTCCACCGCATCCACGGCCCGCTTGACCCCAAAACAAAAACCGGCATTTTTTGCGAGTATGACCAACCGAAGTCTCCTCAAAAAGTTGTATTGCGCATATCCTTAAGCTTGTTCTCAAGAAACCGGGTAGCTGCTTCTACCGTCGCCTGGTCCGTCTTGCTGCCGACATAATCGCTCAGCATGATGGGCTCACCGATGATGACCTTCATCCGGCGAAACAGTTTATACTGCCCCTTGATATACACCGGAATCACCGGCGCGTTGTTCTTCAGCGCAATCATCGCCGTACCCGGCTCAAACCGCCCGATCTCCCCAGATTTAATGCGGGTGCCTTCGGGGAATATGCCAAACAGCTTTTCCGCTTTCAGTATCCTGAATGCGTGCCGGATGGCAGCCAGGTCGCCCTCGCCCCGCCGCACCGGAAAAGCCTTGACGGCATTAAAGAACATGCGTGCGATCCTGCTTTTGAACAGCTCGATTTTGCCCATCCAGTAGACCTGCCGCTTAAAGATCACCGCAATAAGAAGCGGATCCCAAAAGCTGAAATGGTTGGCGATGACGACGGCCCGCCCCTTGTGGCGCGTATTCATTTTACCTATTATTTTGGGCCAAAACAGCAGATATATGACCGGCTTGCCTATCAGTCTCAATATTTGATATAACATATTCACTCCTGTTTGAGCTTGGACAAGACGAGACTTAAAACTGCATCCGCATCCAAATGGGTCGCGTCGATGAGTATGGCGTCGTCCGCCTTTTTCAGCGGCGCCAGCGCCCGAGAGGAATCGTTGGCGTCCCTTTGCAGCATCTCGCTTAAAACGTCGTCATAATCCTTATGGATGCCTTTGGACAACAGCTCGGCATGGCGGCGGCGCGCCCGTTCGGCAGGGTCAGCAGTCAGGAAGAATTTATAAGGCGCGTCCGGCAGCACATAGGTACCGATATCGCGGCCGTCCAGCACGACGTCGTATTGCTTTGCGACCTCGCGCTGCATTTCGACCAGCTTCTTCCTCACGCACGGAAGCGCGGATATATCCGATGCGGCGGTGGACATCTCCGGCGTCCGGATGTACGGCATGACGTTGACGCCATTGAGCAGTATCTGCTGCTCGCCGTTCACATATACCGTCTTTAAGTCGATATCCTCAAGCAGCCGCGAAACCGCTTCTTCATCCTTCACGCTGATGCCGGCGGAAACCGCTGCATACGCTACCGCCCGGTACATGGCCCCGGTATCCAGATAGTGGATGTTCAATGACCGGGCCAGCGCTTTGGCCAGCGTGCTCTTTCCGGCCCCGGCCGGTCCGTCAATCGCAATGTTCAGTCTCATATGACACGATGCCCCAGGCCGATGGCCACTTCGTTAAGATGCAGAAGCCCGATGCCGAAAAACATACCTACGACAAGATGCTCGCCATGACGGGCAATGCCGATCTTGCCACCCACGTTAAGGCCGATGGCCTTGGAAGTGATCTGTGAAAGCGATTCGCGCGCCGCGCCCGCCACCGCACCTTCTTCATGGTGCGTCTCGCCGATGATGCCTTCGCGCTTGGCCGCCACAACGCAGCATTCAACAATGCGCATGACCGACGTCAGGAACTCGCCGCCAAAATCAACGGCAGCCACCTTGATATCCAGCTCGGCATACCGGGCCTTGAGCGCTCTTTCTTCTTCGCGGGAAGCCGACAACGCCAGCCGGATTGCCGCCCTGGCTACATCCTTGCTCCCAGGCTTATTATTCCTCCGTAAAATTTCGGGCCCCGCCGTTACATAATTGCCAACTGCGGCGGTTTTCCATGATTTAACCTCATTATATTAAAAAATCATGGCGCGTACAACAGGAATCTCTGCCCGGGCGCAAGTCCCCTATTAAGCCGTGCAGCAGACGGATTACAATGGGCGACTGCAGCCGCACTGCTTACCCGCCTGCCCTGCTTTCCACTCAGCGATAAGCGCAATCTTTTCGGCACGGCTCAGTCTTTTCAGCGTACACTCGCGGCGCATGGCCTCGCTTTTTGTTACCACGCTCTCAGCATATACCAGACGTGCAGGCAGCCGACTCCGCACATACTTGCTGCCTTTACCGGCGTTATGCTGCGCAATCCGTTTGCCGATCTTTTTCGTCCAGCCGTTATACAGGCTGCCGTCCGCATACTCCAGCATTTACATCAAAACACGCTTATTTATAAATAAAGAGTATGCCTATGGTGCCCGGACCACAATGCGTCGATATGGTGGGCGACGCATTGGTGACCATCACGTTCTCAAACCCGAAATCCTTCTCCAGGCGGGCTTTGACGTTCTCCGCCTCGCTGCTGAGACAATGCGTCACAAACACCCTTTTCGGGTCCACGTCCGCAGCGCGTTCCATCACCTGTTCGTAATATTTGTCCACAAAACGGGAGCCGCGGAACTTCTGCGTGGGCACGATATACCCGTCGATCAGTTCCAGTTTGGGCTTGATCTGCAGTCGGCTGCCTACAATGGACGCCAGCTTCGAGCAGCGCCCGCCCATGTAGAGATATTTCAGCGTATCCACCACAAAGCTCGCCTGCACCTTGCCGCGGATGTTTTCCGCATGACTGGTGATCTCCGCAAGGCTCGCGCCTGCCAGCGCCAAATCCGACGCTTCCAGCACCTGCAGGCCTACGCCGGTGGACAGGCTCAATGAATCGACAATCGAAATGGGCTCTACTGCCCCAAGGTTGTGCGCCGCGGCCACCGCGCTCTGCATTGTGCTGGACAGGCGGCTGCTGATGCCCATAAAGAATATATCATAGCCCTCGTCCAGCAGACGGCGGAATATCGTCTCGAATTCAAAGGCATTGACAGCCGCAGATTTAGGAAGAACGCCGGTGCTTTCTGCAAAACGGAACAGTTCCCGGCTGTCCAAGGTCCCATCGTCCAGATATGATTTCTCCCCCAGAATGATATGCAAAGGCACCATTGTAATATTGCGCTGCGCCAGCATGTCAAGCGGCAGATCACAAGTGCTGTCCGTCATGATTTTTACTTTTCGCATAACATTTCTCCTGAAAGACTTACAATATATTTAGTAGGCCAAACCATTATGCATAGAATTATACCATCCGTCAGCCGGAATTGTCCATATGCAAGCCATAAAGCGAACTTTACTGCGCTTTTTTCGAGCCTGCCTTCAATACATTAGGGTTTTGTCGAAGCCAGCCGGGTATATATTTCGGCACGCCTTGTCCCCTCCCAGACATTGGTGTATAATGAACGCATGAGCGATTACGTGCAGGATTATTATGAATTCTCCAGCCTGGAGTCCAAGTGTATCGCCTCCCGGCAAAACCGGGTGGGGCTGCTTGGCGGCACGTTTAATCCCGTCCATTTCGGCCATATCAGCATGGCGACTATCGCGCTTTACGAATTTTTGCTGGGCGAAGTTATTTTTTTGCCTTTGGGAATGCCGCCGCACAAGCGCGGCGAATTTATTGCGTCTGCGCAGCAGCGGCTGGACATGATTCGCCTGGCTATCTCCGGTGAAAGCAGATTCTCTTTAAGCACGATTGAGACGAGCCGAAGCGGTTATACTTATACCGTAGATACGCTGGAGATACTTTCGCGTGCCCGCAAGAATACGGATTTCTATTACATCATCGGGGCGGACACGCTGCTGGAGCTGACGACATGGAAAAATTACGAGCGCGTGTTTTTGCTGACGGATTTTATCTGCATTATGCGACCCGGGCAGGATGAAGTTAAAGTCAGGCAGTGCGCTGATAGCTTAAACCAAAGGTTCGGAAACAAGATTCATTTTGCCAGTGAACGCGGGCCCAACATATCCTCCACCCAAATCCGGATGATTGCGGCGCAGGGTGGCTCCCTGGCGGGGCTGGTGCCCGACCCGGTGGCCCGGTATATTGAAGAACACGGCATTTATTGCGCAGAGGTATAATGACGGACGTACTGACAAATATTGATC
>JAAXZP010000030.1 GCA_012719815.1 Christensenellaceae bacterium | reverse complement strand
ATTTGAGAGCGTGCAGGAAAACGACCTGCTCGCCGATATCATACCGCCCGGCGACGGCACCGACGGCATGACGGTAACTGGCAAAACGCTCCCCGCGCAGAAAGGAAAGGCTGCCAAACCGCCCAAGGGAAAAAACACCCGGCTCTCGGAAGACGGGCTGAAGCTGTTCGCGGCGAAAAGCGGCCGAGTGGACTACATCGCCGGCCTTGTGGAAGTATCCGACATGCTGCGGATTCCCGGGGACGTGAACATGAGCGTGGGCAACATCGACTTCCCCGGCGACGTGGAGATAAAAGGCAACGTGCTGGCCAACTTCACGGTGAAAGCCACCGGCAACGTTGAGGTATGGGGCGTTGTGGAAGCGGCCACCATCATCGCAGGCAAAAACATCGTACTCAAGGCGGGCATACAGGGCATGGACAGGGGCATGCTGCAGGCCGGCGGCAACATCACCGCCCGGTTCATCGAGAAAACCCAGGTTCAGGCCAAGGGCTCGCTGTTTTCCGACTATATCGCGCACAGCACCGTCAGCGTGTTCGGGCGCGTGGCGCTGAGCGGCCGGCATGCCAAAATCATCGGCAGCGTGATACGCGCCGGCAAAGAGGTGGTCGCCCGGCATGTGGGTGCCAGTTCGCTGATCGAGATCGGCGTGTCCCCCGAAATGCGCGCCCGCCTGGCCGCGCTGGAGGAGCGGCAAACCCAGATCGCCGCCCAGCTGGAAAAGATAGAAAGCGTCATGGGCGCAATGCCGCTGGACGAGCCGGGCGACAGTCCGCTGCACCAGAAGCTGGCCATGGCGCACGTGCAGCTGGAAACCGAGCTGGCGGGATGCGCCTCGGAAATCGAAATGCTGCGCACGGTGCTGGCCGAACGCAGCGGCGGCAAAGTGCATATCTCCGGCCTTGTGGAGCAGGACACAAAGCTCATTATCGATTCGGCCCAGTACCTCGTGCGGTCCAATATGGAATACGCCACGTTCCGGTACAGCGAAGGCGAGGTCGTGTTCGGCTCCTGCGAAAAAACCGCAAGATAAGCTTTATACGGTAAGCGCGCCCAAGGTCTCGCCGATGGGCTCGCGGATGACAAGCTGCGCCCTGCTGTCGTACGGCGTGGCCGATTTGTTGATCAGCACCAGCGCGCCGTCGTAATTGCTCAGCAGCCCGGCAGCCGGATACACCACCAGCGACGTTCCCCCCACAATCACCAGGTCGGCTTTGGATATCGCCATTGCCGCCCGGTACATCACGTCACCGTCCAGCGGCTCCTCATACAGCACCACGTCGGGCCTCACCATACCGCCGCATTTGCAGCGCGGCACGCCCGTGCTGTGGAGTATGAACTCCAAGCCGTATTTCGCGCGGCATTTCATGCAGTAGTTGCGGTGCACCGAGCCGTGCAGCTCCAGCACGTTTTGGCTGCCCGCCATCTGGTGCAGGCCGTCGATGTTCTGCGTGACCACTGCGGTCAGCTTACCCGCCTTCTCCATCTCGGCGAGCTTTAAATGCGCTTTGTTGGGCCTGGCGTCCGGATACAGTATCTTGCTTCGGTAGAACTCGAAAAACTCCTCGGGGTGCGTCACAAAAAAGCTGTGGCTCAGCATCGTCTCGGGCTGATATTTATATTTCATGCCGTACAGCCCGCCCGCACTGCGGAAGTCCGGAATGCCGCTCTCGGTGGACACGCCCGCCCCGCCGAAAAACACGATGCGCCGGCTTTTATCCACCAGCTCCTGCAAGCTCTGTGTGCTGCTCACGCTTATCGCCTCCTGTCGGCCTGGCGAAGAACCTGTGTTTTTCCGCCAGCTTGCCGGTTTCAACCAGCTTTTCGTACCTTCAAAATCTTTGCGCCATGGCCTGCCGTCCCTTGATGCAGAGCCATGGAAAAAGGCCGGATATGCTCCAGCCAATGCCAAAATCCGTTATCACAAAGACATGATACTCCGGCGTTGCTCTCCAACGCAAGCCCCATCACGGCACAAATCCAAAAGGTTTTCCCTAAGCGGCGCGAAAAGAGGAACTTCCGGGCGCTAAGAAAACCTTTTCAGCGTTTAGCGCTTAATTTGTGATCTCTTTGCCCATGAAACACACGCCCAGCACGCCGGGGCCGGTATGGCAGCCGATCACCGGGCCGATGTCCTGTATCTCGACTCCGGCAAACGGCACGCTCTCCTCTATCATCTCTTTCATCCGCAGCGCCGCGTCCATGCTGTCCGCATGCATCACGTAGGCCGTCTGCTCCTCCGGATTCTGGACGTTGTCCTGAATCGCTGCGAGGAAGAACTTAAGTATCTTCCTTGCGCCTTTCACCTTGTCCACCGGTACGATCTTGCCCTCCGCGTTGAGCCTCAATATGGGCTTGACGTCCAGTATGGTGCCGATGGCTGCCGCCGCGCCCGACAGCCGGCCGCCTTTTTTGAGGTAATTCAGGTCGTCCACGGAGAACCACGCGTGCGACCGGTTGCGGTTTTCCAGCACCCAGCTGCGCACCTCGTCCAGGGTTTTGCCCTCTTCCTTGAGCTTCTGCGCCGCCATCACCAGCTGCCCCGCGCCCATGGAGATGCGCAACGTGTCCACGATTTCGATGCGGACGGCCGGATACTCCTCCAGCACCATGTCGCGGGCCATCTGCGACAACTCAAAGTGCCCGGACAGCGCCGACGAAAAGCACAGATACAAAACGTCCACGCCGTCCTTCACGATGTCGCGGAAGAAATCCGCGATGTCCGTTGGCGGCCGCGTGGACGTCACTGCTTCCGCGCCGTCGCGCAGCTGCTGGTAAAACGCTTTAAAATCGGTATTCCTGCCCAGGTCAAAAAGCCTTTCTTCCCCGTTTACCGTATACGGCATCAAAAAAACCGGCAACTGATGCGCGTCGGCAAACGTGTACGGGATTTCGGTGTCCGAGTCGGTTGCAATCACATAATTTCGCATGGATATCCTCCTGAATAATATACAGATAATTCCGGGAATTGAAATGAAAAGTATACTTTGTATTATCATCCATCTAATTTTATCATTCTTCTACAATTTTTACAAGCGAACTTGCTTCTTTTCGATTCTTCGACTTCCGGTATGGCACCGCGCCGGGCCCATAAATCGTCTGGGCGATATGCGGAAGCTGGCCGCGCCTTTGCGCCGGCACGAAATAGAGATGAACGCCGTTTCGGAATGTCTCCGCACCCCCCCACCCGAATAT
>JAAXZP010000336.1 GCA_012719815.1 Christensenellaceae bacterium | reverse complement strand
GGGCATCATCATCAGAACCAGGATGGGCGGGCAAGGCAGCCGTCCCAACCTCTACTAAAATAGCACGCTTGCCTTCCCAAAAGGCGCTTTCTTTCCAATAATCCGGCGGCGTCACTGCTGGTTTTTTGTTTTTATCCGGCTTTATTTTAGACTCTTTTCTGACGGCACAGCGCTGTTTTATCCCCCGCGCTTCCCCCCACGGGCATACCGCAATGCAGACGCCGCATACCGCGCCGCGGCCGATATGCTGGTATGCCTTTTTCATATGCTGCGAGCACAGCGCCGCGTCCACGATATCCTCGCGCGCGGTGTCTGCGGACCACATGCGGCCGGTGATCGCGCCGCAGGGGCAGGCGTCCGCACAGGCCCGGCAACTGCCGCACAGCACCGGCTGCATCGTGCCCGCGGGCAGCGGCATATCCGTCAGCACCGTGGCAAGCCGCACGCGCGGTCCGAATTCCCGCGAAATAAGCAGCGCGTTTTTGCCGATGAACCCGAGGCCTGCCAGATTGGCGGCGGTTTTATGCGGGAAGTCTCCCGCGATGCCGGCTTCATTGGTCGTCTGCGACGCGGGAATGGCAAGGGCGTTATATCTTTTTCGCTGAAGCCATCCCACGCATCTCATGGCGATCATGTCGAGCAGCGCGTTCGCGGCCCGGTAATGCGCGAAATACAGCTTGGTGGGCCCGCCCGATATCTCGCTGAGCACCGCGTCCGACAGCCGGACGCCGATCGTCACCGCAAAAGGCAGCGCCGCAAATCGGCCCGGCAGCACCTCCCTGACATCGGAAGTTCCGACAATATCTGCCCCCTGGGCTTCAAGAAAGCGTACCAATTCTTCCGTCATCCGTCTCCTCCGCAATATGTAGTCTGCTGTTTTGTTAAGAATACTATATTTGCTGTACTATATCAAAAAATGTGATATAATATGGGCAGACCATGAATGAATGCTCCGGAGGTTGGCCTATGCGCATCGAAGCCATTGCACAAAACAAGCTCCTTATTCTATATCTTCTCAAATCGATCAATATCCAGCTGTCCGAGCTGCAGATACTGCGCATTGTCTCGGAAAACGAGTGGCTGAATTACTTTGATCTCAAGGAATGCCTGTTTGAGCTGATTGAAGGCCGGCTGGTGGAGCAGCGGGAAACGCCCAACGGCACGTTCTATTCCATCACGGAACTGGGGCAGAACACGGTTTTCTATCTCGAAAAAGAGCTGCCCGAGTCGCAGCGCAAAGCCATCGACGCTTACTGCGACGCCAACCGCGACGCACTGCGCCTGGAAACAGAGCTTTCTGCCGATTACATTAAAATTGACGAGGGTGAATACCGCGTGATGCTGAAAATATTGGAAAACCAGCTGCCTGTGTTCGAACTGAACCTTATCACCTGGTCCAAAAACTCTGCCGAAGCGTTCATCCGCAGGTGGAAAGACGTCGCGCCCGCGATATACAAATCCACCTACGATATCCTGTCCAAATAGCCTTTTACCGCTGAAGCTGCCGCGTAAATGCAACGGCGTCGCTCTGCAGCGTGGCCATAAGCCGGCACCTGTCGCCGCGAATCAGCATGGACGCCGTTTCAAACAGCGCTCCCGATTTCATTTTCGATACCCGTTTCACCAGAAAAGCCGCCCGCGATTCCGTCTCCAGCAGCCGCGCTTCCTCACGGGTCAGCTTCACCGTCTCGTATGTCTCGCGCGCCCGGTAAGGCGAATGCCCCGTTAGCTGCTCGATAACATCATACAGCGACCGCCCTTCCAGCGTCTCCTTTGTAAGAGACGGCGCAATATTCTGCGGCACAAACGCCGTATCAATCATAAACGGCTGCCCGTC
>JAAXZP010000029.1 GCA_012719815.1 Christensenellaceae bacterium | reverse complement strand
GTCATCACATGCTGGTTCAGGTAATAAAATCCCAGGAAAAGCACAGCCGCGACGATGACCCACAGCAGTATGGCGGCCGGAACGGGCATCCTGCGTTTGGATTCTCGCGAACTGCCGGATCTTCTCAGAGATTCCCTGTATTCGGCGCGGTAGCGGGGAATTGTCCTTTCCGCGGGCTGGGCGGAAAGTTCGGCGTCTGCGCTGACCGGCGAAAGCGGCTCTTCTGGCACAGCCGGCGTCTCGGCATCGTCAGGCATGCCGGTTACACGGGCACGCCACGACGCCCGCGACGTTAGCTGGTCGGCCTCCTTGAGCAGCTGCTCTTCGGAATCGGATAACGTTGACTGACGGGTTGCACGCCTCGAGAGGCGGCTCTCCGGTTCCTCGGAGACGCGGGGGGGAGGCTGTTCGGCGTCCTGCGGTTCCGGCCATTTTCTTTGACGGGCGCGGCGGGCCATGCGGCTTTCGGCCTGAATTTCCCGCTCCATATCCTGCGGCGTTTCATACAGGCGCTCAGGAATGAACGGCTGAACAGGCTGCGTTACTGAAGGCTGCGAGGAGGAGGTATCCTCTTCTGCCGGGAGTAAATCAGGGAAATCAGGCTCTTTCTCCACGATATCCAAAATGGATTCCTCATCTGCAGCGGGCTCTTCCGCAGCAGGTTCATCGCCCGGGAAATCTTCGTTGTAGATGACCAGATTGGGCCGCTCACAGGCGGGCGGCGTGCTTTCCGGGGGCTTCGGCGGCGGTGGAACAAAGCTGTTCTTTACCTGGATGACTTCAACCAGAGCGCCGCACCGTGGGCAAAGCACATCAACATTGCTGAGCTTGTTGCCGCATTTTGGACACCTTTCCATTCGACCCCTCCACAGTTTTATAAAAAGGATTAAATTTATGCGGATTTCGTGTTATGATAACATCATTATAACCCATTTGTGTGCAGGAGGCACTATCTTTTTGGAAATTTATCTGGACAACGCGGCGACGACACGGCCCAAAACATCAGTGGCCGTGCAAAGGCATTTTGAGAGATTGTGGTACAACCCGTCGTCAGCCTACGGGCAGGCGGAGGCGGTGTTCAAGGAAATCAAACAGGTCCGGCAGCAGCTTTGCGATGCGGTGCGGCTGAATGGGACATGTCTGTTTACCTCAGGCGGCACGGAAGCCAACAATATGGCGCTGAATGCCTTGAGCAGGCGCGGCGCCCATATCGTGGTGAGTGCTGTGGAGCACTCGTCCGTCTATGAAACATGCCGACATCTGGAACAAAACGGCGTCCGTGTGGACTATGTAAAGCCGCGAGGCTTTGTCATTTATCCGGAGGATGTCACTGAGCTGGTCAAGGAGGATACGGCGCTGGTCAGCGTGATGCACGTCAACAACGAGACGGGCGCGCTGAATGATATTGTCGCCATCGCCCGGGCGGTGAAGGCAAAGAACCCCGGAGTGCTGTTTCATGCGGACGGCGTTCAGGCGCTGCTCAAAACGCCCATTGATTTAAGCTCGGGAGTGGTGGACGCCTATACGGTAAGCGCACACAAGATCCATGCGCTGAAAGGCACCGGCGCACTGTTGGTGCGGCAGGGAGTGTCGGTGCGTCCGCTGTTGCATGGAGGCGGGCAGGAGCTTTCGCTGCGTGCAGGCACCGAGAACACGCTGGGCATATTGGCTTTCGGCGAAGCGCTGGAGACGGGGCTGTCAAAGCAGGCTGCGGATTTCGACAAAATTCGACAACTGCGTACCGCATTTCTGGATGGCATTCGGGATATGGACGGCGTTAAGGTGCATGTGCCGGAGTGCTTTGTGCCGCATATTTTAAGCGTATCCGTAGAAGGGGTCCGCGGCGAAGTTTTGGTACGAGCAATGGGGGAAAAGGGTGTTATG
>JAAXZP010000335.1 GCA_012719815.1 Christensenellaceae bacterium | reverse complement strand
CTTCATCGCTGCACTCCTCCAATGCCTGCCTTTAATCCGCCGCGCAGTCCGTCACCCCGCCGCGCAGCAGGTCCAGCGCGTGCGGCAGCGCGTCCATCACGCAGTCCAGGCATTCGCTGCAGGCCTTGGGGCTGCCCGGCAGGTTGATGATCAGCGTCCTGTAGCGTATCACGCTCACCCCGCGGGACAGCATGGCTTTGGGCGTGATGGCAAGCGAATGCGCGCGCATCGCCTCCGCGATTCCGGGCGCGTTGCGCGTCGCCACCGCCAGCGTCGCTTCGGGCGTCACGTCGCGCGGCGCAAAGCCGGTGCCGCCCGACGTCAGTATCAAATCCACCTGCCGCTCGTCCGCCAGCCGGACCAGATGGCTCTTCAGCTGCTCACCGTCGTCCGGCAGCAGCAGCGGCTCCTTTATCTCGTATCCCGCTTCCGAAAGCCGCCGCACGATGGCAGGCCCCGCCGTGTCCTCGCGTTCGCCGCGGCTGCACCTGTCGGACAGCGTGATCACGGCAGCCCTGTACGGCCGTTTACCAAGCGCCACCACAGACACCTCGTCGCCCGGGCTGATGTCGCCGCCCTGCAGCACGCGCGCGAACACGCCCTCCCGCGGCATGATGCAGTCGCCCACAGCATGGTATATCGCACAGCGGTTGTGGCATTCCTTGCCGACCTGCGTAATCTCCAACAGCGCATCGCCGCAGCTCAGCCGCGTGCCCACAGGCAGGCTGCGAAAGTCTATGCCCTCCACCAGAAGGTTCTCGCCGAAAGCGCCATCGGCTACCTCGGCGCCGCGTGCGCGGAATTCCTCCACCCGGTCATAGGACAGCAGGCTGACCTGCCGGTGCCAATTGCCCGCGTGCGCATCTCCTTCAATGCCCCAGTCCGCCACCAGCCGGGCTGCGGGCACACAGGTCTTCTGTATACCCCTTTTCTCGCTGATACATATCGCCTTTAATAGTCCCAACGTTAGCCTCCGATCTGATTCATCCGCCGCCGCTCGGTGACGTTTCCCCCCACAATGCCATGAGCCGCGGGCTTGTCCCACACCGCGCTTATCAGCGCCGCGGTAATCTTTTCATCCGTCGCGCCGCCGCGCAGCAGCGCCCGCAAATCCACCGTGCCGCCGTCGCACAGACACGGTTTTATGAGCCCTGTGCTGGTCAGCCGGATGCGGTTGCAGTCCGCACAGAAGCTGCAGCTTCTCGCCGTGATGAAGCCGATGCGCCCCAGCAGCCGCTCGTCGGCAGAATACACCGCCGGGCCGTTGCCGCGCACCTCCCTCACCGGCGCCAGGCCGGGATAAATCTCTTTCAAAAGGTTCAGCGCCGCCCCCGCATCCGGGCCGCTGTACTCCCCGCCGCAGCCGATGGGCATCAGCTCGATGAACCGCACGTCCACATTCATCCGCTGCGCCAGCCCGGCCAGCGGGATTATCTGATCTTCGTTGTCCTCCAGCAGCACGCTGTTCACCTTGGTGTGAATGCCGCTTTTCGCACACTGCTCTATCGCGTGCAGTACCATCTCCGCCCGGTCGCTGCCGGTAATCTGCCTGTACCGTTCGGGGTCCACCGCGTCCAGGCTGATATTGACACCGTCGATGCCGGCCTTCACAAGCCGCGGCAGCGCTTCGGCGAGGTGCGTGCCGTTGGTCGTCACGGTGACGCACGCCACCCCCGGCTCCGCCTTGAGCGCCGCGATAAAATCCGCCGCCCCCTTGCGCGCGAACGGCTCTCCGCCCGTCACCTTGAACCGGGTAATGCCGAGCCCCGCGGCAGAGCGTACCACACGCAGTATTTCCTCATACCGCAGTATGTCGCTGTGCGGCAGATGCGGAATCGCATGGGGCATGCAGTAGGCACAGCGCAGGTTGCACCGGTCTGTGATGGAAATGCGCATGTAATCGATGGTGCGCCCGAAACGGTCTTTCATGCCTCGTACCCGTCCCGCCGGACATCACCGCTCTTGCCGCCGATCTTCTCCACCAGACAGATGCCGCCTATCTCCATGCGCTTGTCCAGCGCCTTGCACATATCGTATATCGTCAGCAGCGCCGCCGACACGCCGGTCAGCGCTTCCATCTCCACGCCCGTCTGCCCCTCGCACGCCGCGGTGCACCGCGCCTCGATCTCGCAGGTTTCGGGCAGCAGCGTAAACTCCACCGTGCAGTGCGTCAGTCCCAGCGGATGGCACAGCGGAATGATGTCGCCCGTCTTCTTGGCGGCCATGATGCCCGCCACCTGCGCGACGGCCAGCACGTCGCCCTTCTTCACCGCGCCCTGCCGTACCGCGTCAAAACAGGCCGCGCTCATGCGGATGCGGCCCGCTGCCACGGCACGCCGCCGGGTGACGGGTTTGCCGCCCACGTCCACCATCACGGCGTTTCCGTTGTCGTCCATATGCGTAAAGCGGGTTTGCTTATCCATGGAATTTCCTTTCCGTCCGTTATCTTCCGAACTCGCAGTGGGGGAAACGGCATTCACCGCAGCTTAAGCACAGCCCGCCCTCGCCATAGCGCGCCAGCCTCTCCGCCGTCACGGGCACGTCCGCCATGATGCTCGGCAGTACCAGGTCGAATATGGTGCGCCGCGAATACATCACGCAGCCGGGCAGGCCCATCACCGGGCGCATATCGTCGGTGTACGCCAGCAGGAACAGCGCGCCGGGCAGCACCGGTGCGCCGTAGCTGACGATGCGCGCGCCGCTGTTTCTCATGGCGAGCGGCGTCCTGTCGTCCGGGTCCACGCTCATGCCGCCTGTGCAGATGACGATGTCCAGCCCGTCGTCCAGCATGCCTTTAATCGCCGCGGTAATCTGCTCGGCGTCATCGCTCAATATCACGTGCTTATCGATCGTGCAGCCGTACTCCGCAAGCTTCTCCGCAATCACCGGGGTAAAGGTGTCAGCAATCCGGCCGTGAAACACCTCGCTGCCGGTGGTCACAACGCCCGCCCGCTTCTTTTTGAAAGCAGCCACGCGCAGCAGCGGCTCCTGCCCGTCAACCTTCTTCGCCTGCTCCATCTTATCTTTCTTTATCACCAGCGGAATCACGCGTGTGCCCGCCAGCTTGTCGCCCTTCTTCACCGCAAAGCCGCCGTGCCGCGTGGCGATCATCATCTCGCCCAGCGCGTTGATCGCATTCAGACGCTCGGTATCCACCCGCAGCATGCCGTCAGTGTCCGCAATGAGGTCGATCTTTCCCTCCTTGGGCTCGGTGGCCGTTATGCCGCTTCCCATGCAGATATCACGCAGCACCGCTGCCGCATCGTTT
>JAAXZP010000334.1 GCA_012719815.1 Christensenellaceae bacterium | reverse complement strand
CTTTATCCATGATGTGTTACTCCTGATTGAAACTCTCCACGATGGACAGTGCCGACATGAGGTTGATGCCGAAACGCTCAACGCCGAGGGATAACAGCTTATCGAACTCTTCGCGCGTGCGGATGCCGCCGGCGGCTTTCACCTTGACCTTGCCGCGGGTTAACTCCTTGATGCGCGCGATGCGGTCTATGTTGGCGTCGCCGGGAACCCAGCCGGTTCCGGTCTTTAAAAAGTCCGCGCCGCTGTCGATAACGATATTGCACGCGGCGGCTATCTCGCTGTCGTCAAGGCAGTTGAGCTCGATGATCACCTTGACCAACACGCTTTCGGGAGCCAGCGCGATGATCTGCTTGAGCTCGTCTAAGACATAGCTGAATTCGTGGTTTTTGAACCTACCAACATTCATTACGATGTCCATCTCTTGGACACCGTCTTCTATCAGCTGCTCCGCTTCCAACATTTTAACTTTGGTTTTGTGGCCGCCGCCAGGGAAACCGACCGGCGCGCCCACCCGGATGTCCGGATCGTCCTTCAGCATTTCGCTGACCGTTTTGGTCCAGCACGGCAGCGTGTGCACATTGATAAACCGGTAACGGCGGGCGATATCGACCATTTCCTTAATGTCTGACAGAGAATGGTGGGTCCGCACAGCGCTGATGTCAATCAGCCTGGCTGCTTGTATTGATGTCATGATTTTACAAGACCTCGCGAAAAAAATATGATACGTTCCAATGGTATTTTATATTCTGTATGGACGAATTGCAACATTTTTTTTTGGCAGCAGTTTTTATATACTATTACTGAGCAAAAAAAGTGAAAAATATAACAATGAAAGCTAAGTGCATAAAGCCAAGAATCAATATTAAATATTGACACGTTCAAAAGAATAACTTATCATACTAACAAGGACGAAAATCAACTTTGTGTATATTTCTGATCCCATTCTGTCAGCGTGTAACAGTTTAAAATTCATGTTTTATGCATCCGGCGGCGGTTAGTTTCTCAAGAAGCAACAATGTCAATAAATATAACGAAAAGAGGGAAAAGGAAATGGATCGTTACAAGGAAGTATTGCTCAGCCCGATCAAAATCGGGAACAGGGAATGTCCGAACAGGTTTTTCATTCAGGCGATGGAATGCACCGACGCGGACGACGACGGCAACCCGTCTGCGCTGACGGTGGAGCGCTATTCCAACCTGTTTAAGGGCGAGGCCGGCATGATCACGCTGGAAGCCATCACGATCACGGACGAATGCCGCAGCCGGCTCAACCAGCTTTGCATCATGCCCAGGAACGCCAAAGCCCTGGAGAAATTCGTGGCCGATCTGAAGAAGATCAACCCGAAGGCGCTCTTCGTATTTCAGCTGACCCACTCGGGCGAGCTCAGCAACCCCGAGTTCTCGCGCCGCGTGACAGTAAAGCCGCTGCCTGGCTTTGGTGGGGACCTGCTGACGGAAGAAGAAGTGGACAAGATCATGGACCAGTTTGTGCTGGCTGCGCGCATCGCGTACGACGCGGGCGCGGACGGCATTGACTTGAAGCTGTGCCACGGGTACCTCGGCTCGCAGATACTGCGCCCGTACAACGACCGCAAGTGGAAATACGGCGGCCCGTGGGAGAACAGGCGCCGCTTTGCGTTTGACCTGTATGAGCGCATCAACAAGGAGATCAACGACCCCAACTTCCTGATTGGTTCCAAGATATCGGCGTGGGAAGGCTTCCCGGGCGGCTTTGGCACCGAAGGCCCCGATTCGCCCATCATGGACCTCACGGAACCGCTGGATTTGATCCGCGGCCTGGAAGAGCGCGGCGCGCAGTATTTCGTGCAGTCCGGCGGCAGCCCGTCCATCACGATAGCGATCACGCAGGCCGACAAGCACGCGCCGTACTTTGCTTACCTGCATCCTTACTGGGCCAAGGAGTTCAAGAAGGCTGTCAGGAAAGCGGTCATCATAGGCTCCAACTACTCGGTGTTCCGCAACGGCAAGAACGGCTGTCTCGCGGTGGAGCCGGAAAAGAACTCGATGTTCTTCTACGGCGCCAAGTTCATTGAGGAGAACAAGCTGGACATGATCGCGCTGGGCCGCCAGTCGTTCGCCGACCCGCTGCTGCCTTTGAAGCTGCGCGAGGGCCGCGAGAACGAGATCAAATGGTGCACGCTGTGCGACAACTGCCTTGAGCTGCTGATCCGTCAGCGCGAGATAGGCTGCTGCACGTACAACAAATACTACACCGACGTGCTCGTCAAGACGAGAAAAGAATTCGGGCCTCTGCGCACGATGCACACCTGATTGAAAATAAAAGATAATGGAGGAAGCACGATGAAACTAGGATTTTTCGCGGCAAACTATGCGCACCTGCCACTGGAAGAGGTTGCAAAGATCATGGTGCAGTACGGGTACGAGATGATGGAGATCCCGGCGTACAGCGGCTGCGAGCAGTTCAATTGTGACGAGATGTTAAAGCCGGGCAAAGCGGCCGAGCTGAAGAAGATGCTGGCCGGCTACGGCATCGAGATCTCGGCGCTTTCCAACCACGCGGACTCGCTGCTGATACTGGGGCCGCACACCGAGGATACCGACAACCTGTGCCCCGGCACCAAGGAAGAGAAGGTCAAGTACGGCATTGAGAACCTGTTAAAGACGGTACAGGCGGCGAACGCTCTGGAAGTGCCCGTCGTCAACGGTTTTGTCGGCGTGACCAACTGGGGCCGTTACTTCCCGTTCCCGTGCGCGGACGGCTGGGCGAAGATGGAGCAGGAGTTCGCCGAAGTGGTCGGGCCTCTGATGGACAAGTTCAAGGAATACGGCGTGAAGTTTGCGGTGGAGCCGCATCCGAACAACATGATTTACGACATCCACACGGCGCACCGCGCGATTGAGCTGCTGGACGGCCATCCGAACTTCGGGTTCAACCTGGACCCCGCCAACCTCATCTACCTGGGTCTGCGCGTGGAAAACTTCATCGACGAGCTGGGCGACCGCATATTCCACGTTCACGCGAAGGACGGCGAAATCGTGGAGCACAACATACAGCGCGGCGGCATCCTGATGCAGGGCGACTGGCAGCGCATTGACCGCGCGTTCCGGTTCCGCATTCCGGGCTGGGGCAGCGTGCCGTGGAAGAAGATCATCACCGAGCTCGCGATGGTGGGCTACGACTACGTGCTGAGCTACGAGCACGAAGACGTGACGATGAGCGTGGGCGACGGCGTGGAGAAGGTGGCGCCGTTCCTGAAGTCGCTGATCATCAAGGCGCCTTATGAGGGCCGCCGCGACAAGATATTCAACAACCCGAGAGACTGAGCGGGTGCACGGAAAACGATAAGGAGGTAAGTTATGGCTGAGATGATGAAGGCCCAGGTGGTTAAAGCGCCTTATCAGATGGAATACACGGAAGTGCCGATTCCTGAGATAAGCGACGATGAAGTGCTCATCAAGGTAAAGGTATGCGGCATCTGCGGTTCGGACTGGAGCATTTATACCGGCAAGTACGCGGCTGACAAGCTGCCGATGATCACCGGTCACGAGTTCTGGGGCGAGATTGCCAAGGTGGGCAAGAACGCCAGGAACCTCAAGGTGGGCGACCGCGTGGCGGTGGACATCTGCCTGACCTGCGGAACCTGCTATTTCTGCCGCCGGGGCGACGGGCTTTTGTGCGAGACGTTCACGCAGCTGGGCATCCACACGAACGGCGGATTTGCGGAATACGTGAAGGCGCCGTGGAAGAACTGCTACAAGCTGCCGGACGAGCTGGACGATTACACCGCCGCGTTTGTGGAACCGCTGACCGCGGTGATACACGCCGCGCAGCGCATGGACGCCAAGATAGGCTCGTCTGTGGCGATTATCGGGTGCGGGCTGGGCATACTGCACGGCGCGCTGGCGAAGGCGAGGGCCTGCGCTCCCGTGATTGTGATAGGCGACGACCCGCTCCGCCTGGAGACCGCGAAGAAGATGGGCGCGGATATTACGATTAACATCCATGAAGTGGACGATGTGGTGGCGGAAGTGAAGCGCATCACCGGCGGCGTCGGCGTGGACTACGTGATTGAGGCTGTGGGCACCACGCAGACCTACGAGCAGGCGTTCAAGATGCTGCGCCGGGGCGGCAAGATCGAGGCGTTCGGCATTGCGGCGCAGGGCGATACGGCGGCGCTGGAGCCGTACGAATTTGTGCTGGGCGAGAAGAAGGTGAGCGGATCGTGCGCGGGCATAGGCAACAACTGGGGCGAAGCGATTACGCTGCTCAAGTATGGCATAATTGACCCGAGGCCGATGTTCTCGATGGCGGTGCCGCTGGCCGAGCTGGAGACGGCGCTCAAGGAGATACGGGAGAAGAAGAACCTGGTGAAGGTGTTCGTGTGCCCCGAGCTTAAGGAGCGCGTGTACTTCTAAGTATATGAGGCGGGGCGGTTTGGGAAGAGGCCGCCCCCTTCTGATTATTTTTTTGGGAGATGAACGGGGCCTTAAAGAGAAAGGCGCTGGCTTTGGGAGCGGGGACATACGATGATACTGACAGTGACGCTGAATCCCGCCATGGACAG
>JAAXZP010000333.1 GCA_012719815.1 Christensenellaceae bacterium | reverse complement strand
GCATACCAGCATATCGGCCGCGGCGCGGTGTGCGGCGTCTGCATTGCGGTATGCCCGTGGGGGAAGCGCGGGGCCAAAAACAGCGCTGCGCCGTCAGAAAAAGCCTAAATGGCCGTTAGAAAAAGCCTAAATGAAGCTGAATAATAAAAAAAAGCGGTAACCCGCCGGATTATCGAAAAGAAAGTGCCTGTTGAGAAGGCAAACGTGTTATTTAGTAGAGGTTAGGCCGGCTGCTCTGCCCGCCCATCCTGGTTCTAATGATGCCGCCCTGCGCGATGCGTATGATGCCCACCACCAGCGCGATGAGGCCCAGCAGCAGCACCGAATCGACCCGCAGGCTCACCAGTACCAGAAAGCCGATGCCGATCAGCGTGAGCAGTACGCCCATGCGCGTTTTCTGCCCGCCGCCTTCCTGCCTGCCCTGAATCATCCCGAAGATGCCGAACACGATCATCCAGCAGGAGAGTATGGCGCCCAAAAGGCCCGGGGCAGGGGGGATGAAAAGTATCAGCAGAAACAGCACGATGTCCAGTATGCCATGGATGAGATAGAGCAGGAAAAGGCGCTGGTCATATCTGGCCTGGAGCGCCTTAAAAATGCAGTACAATCCGAACAGCAGCACGCCGACGCCCACGATAACGATCAGCGTTTTTAAGGCAGGGCTTCCCGCGCCAGGATTGAGCGTATCGGTATTGTTCGCCGCCAGCAGGAAGATGCCGATAGCGAGCAACAGAACGCCGGTCAGCACGATTAACCACCAGGGCATCTTTTTAAAGAGTGGATTCATGTTTGTTCCCTCACATCCAATAGCTTTGTTATGGACGATGAACGCTGGTCAACTTGAAACGGCGTCTTGACAATTCTGTTTTAAACTCTGCTGCCAATCCGCCATTCCGCATATAATCAGTGCTTAACTTAACTATACCATCAATCATCACGTTTACACAACTCATATCAGTGGAAAAATTAATGAGGAGAGAACCCTTCTCCCACCACCTCGCTGACGTCCGCGACGATCACAAAGGCATTGGGGTCCACGCTGCGGACGATCTGCTTGAGACGGATGCCTTCCGTCCGCCAGGGCAGCACGCACAGCAGCACGCTTTTTTCCCGGCCGCTGTACAGCCCTTTGGCGTCGAGCGCGGTGACGCCGCGTTTCAGCTTTTCCATGATGGCTGCCGCAATCTGGTCGTTGTTGTCGGAAATGATGTAAAACGCCTTGGCGGCCGAGAGGCCGACGGTGATGACGTCGATGAGCTTGGACGTGATGAACAGCGACGCTAAGGCATAAAGAGAGACTTCGGGCTCAAACAGCAGGCCCGAAGCGCATATCACCACACAGTCTATGCAGAACACGAAAGTGCCGACGCCAAAGTTTTTAAAGCGCGCGCTGAGCATTCTGGCGGCCATGTCAGTGCCGCCGGTACTGCCGCCGTGGCGGATCACCAGCCCGACGCCGATGCCTACCAGAGCGCCGCCGTACACACAGCCGAGGAACTTATCGTCCGCTGCCGGTACGGGGATCAGCTCGGCGGCCGCGGAATACAGCGCCAGCGCGTATGCGGTGCGGATGGCGAAACTTTTGCCCACCAGCCGAAAACCGAATATGAACAGCGGAATATTGAGCACTGCGAGAGTGAGCCCCAGCGGGATATCGAACAGGTGGTAGAGTATCGTCGCGATGCCGCTGATGCCGCCAGCCGCTATTTTGTTGGGCACCAGAAACAGGTTCAGGCCGCTGACCGAGATGCATACGCCTAACGTGATCAGTATGTAATCTTTGACGCGCTGGTTCATATCGCCTCCGCCCGCAGCCGGGATGCTTGCTTTGGGGGATAAAACCGGCTGCTCGTACCCATTAAAAAAGCGGAAGAAGAATCTCCCGCTTTAGTTTTTGTCGCTTTGCTTGGTTTTATCAAACCCCATGCTGATGGATATCGCCTCATCGATTCGTACCATATCCTTTTCGCTGAGCCGCCCCACTTTTTTGATCAGCCTGGTCTTGTCAATGGTTCTGATCTGTTCAAGCAGCACCACGCTCTTTTCCGACAGCACATCCTCGTCGATGACGATGTGCGTGGGCAGGCGTGCCTTGCTGAGATTAGACGTAATGGCTGCAACGATTACCGTCGGGCTGTATCGGTTGCCGGTGTCGTTTTGTATAATCAGCACAGGCCGAATACCGCCTTGCTCCGATCCGGTTACGGGGTTCAAATCAGCATAGTAAATATCTCCTCGCTCTATCATACGTCACCCCGCCATATGCTGTTTTGGTTTCCCTTATATCATATGAGGCGCAGGCGGTATTTGTTAGCGTTAAGGCCGCTCAAACAAAGGGCTAGGCAAGCAGCCTTTCCGCGTTTTGCGACAGTATCAGCTCGATATCGGAGGCGGGCAGCGGCAGACCCCTGATGCGCGCGATCTCGTCGTCCGCTCTTTTCCACGGCGAATCCGTTCCGAACAGCACGTTTTCCGCGCCGTGGCGGCTGATGATGCGGGCCATGTCCGCATCGCCCAGCACGTAATGGGAGTACGACGTGTCCAGGAAAATCGGCAGCCCGACCAGCACCTCTTCCACATCGCGCCAGAGCGCATGAGAGCCCATGTGCGCCGCCACAAGTTTAAGCCCCGGCACATTCCGTATAACGCGGCGCAGCATCAGCGGCGTGCAACCCACCGGCGAGGGATACCCGATGTCCACGCCCGCGTGCATCACCAGGATGAGATTAAGGTCGCGGATGGCCTCGTAAATGGGAATCAGCCGCGGCTCGTCCGCAAAAAACCGCTGGTAGTCCGGGTGGAGCTTGACTCCCTTGAAGCCGTCGCTTTTGGCCTTGGTCAGCG
>JAAXZP010000332.1 GCA_012719815.1 Christensenellaceae bacterium | reverse complement strand
GTTCGTCTACCACGCGTTCCTTCTCATGGCTATCGTCCAGGATCGGTAGCACCAGCATATCCATAAACCGCTTGATAAACGTCGACTTGCCCGTCCTGACAGGCCCCACTACGCCGATGTATATGTCTCCTCCCGTTCTTTCGGAAATGTCCTTATAGATGTTACAGCTTTGCATGGCGCACCCTCCGTCAACATAATGTTTAACACTAGATATATATGAACACACTTCCGCGGTCATGCCTAAAGAATGTGCATATCCCAAAAGGGTTCCGTTAAAAAATATGCCTATTGCCCGGAAATAATGCCGGCAAGCCGCCTGCGGCGCAGCGGCGCATGCAAAAAGGACGGCTCCATTACTGGAACCGCCCTTTCGCGCTGCATTCATTATTTCTGGCTGCTTTCCGCCACCAGGATGCGCTCGAAAGCCGGCTTGCCGTCCTTCATGAACATGCGCACGCTGTCGCCGATGCTGATTTTGCCTTCCAGTATCTCCTCGGACAGCTTATCCTCCACGATCTGCTGGATCATCCGCCTCAGCGGCCGCGCGCCGTAGTTCTCGTCGAAGCCCTCCCTGGCGAGGTAGTCCACCGTGTCTTCCTCGTAGGTGAGGTGGATGCCGCGCTCGTCCAGCCGCTTGATGACGTTGCTCAGCATCAGCTTCACAATCTCGCGCGTCTGCTCCTCATTGAGCTTGTGGAACACGATGATGTCGTCCAAGCGGTTGATGAACTCGGGCCTGAAGGCTTTCTTGAGCTCTTCCATCATGCTCTCCTTCATCCGCTCGTAGCTCTTGTCCTCGCTCGCCGTGTCGAAGCCGATTCTTCTGGTGTCAATGTTGGTCGCGCCCAGGTTGGACGTCATGATGATGACGCAGTTCTTAAAGTTCACCACGCGGCCTTTGGAATCCGTCAGGCGCCCGTCTTCCAGTATCTGCAGCAGGATGTTGAACACATCGGGGTGCGCCTTTTCGATCTCGTCCAGCAGCAGCACCGAATACGGGTGACGCCTTATTTTCTCCGTCAGCTGGCCGCCTTCCTCAAACCCGACATAGCCGGGCGGCTAACCGATGAGCTTGGACACCGCGTGCTTCTCCATGTACTCCGACATGTCGAGGCGGATCATCGCGTCCTCGTCGCCGAACAGCGCCTCAGCCAAAGCGCGCGACAGCTCCGTCTTGCCCACGCCGGTGGGCCCCAGGAACAGGAACGAACCGACAGGCCGCTTGGGGTCTTTCAGGCCCGCGCGCGAACGCCTTATCGCCTTGGACACCGCGACGCACGCCTCGTCCTGGCCGATCACGCGCTTATGCAGCGTGGACTCCAGCTCCATCAGCCGCTTGGCTTCGTCCTCCGTCAGCTTCACCACCGGGATGTTGGTCCAGCTGGACACGATCTGCGCGATCTCCGCCTCGGTGACTTCGCCTTCGCGCGTGCTGGTATCCCGCTCCCAGTCCTCTTTCAGCCGGGCGATTTCCTTCTCGACGCGCTTCTCCTCGTCGCGCAGCTCCGCCGCCCGCTCGAAGTTCTGGTGCGTGATGGCCTGGTCCTTTTCCTTGCGCAGCTGCTCCAGCTTCTCCTCCAGCTCCTTTAAGTTCGGAGGCGGGGTGTACAGGCTGAGCCGTACTTTGGAAGCCGCCTCGTCCATCAGGTCGATGGCCTTGTCGGGCAGGAAGCGGTCCGTCAGATACCGGTCGGACAGCTCCACCGCGGCCTTCAGCGCCCCGTCGGTGATGCGCACTTTGTGGTGCGCCTCGTAACGGTCGCGCAGCCCCTTCAGTATGGCGATAGCCTCCTCCTTGGTGGGTTCGCCCACCACCACCGGCTGGAAGCGCCGCTCCAGCGCCGCATCCTTCTCAATGTGCTTGCGGTATTCGTCGAACGTCGTGGCGCCCACAACCTGTATTTCGCCGCGAGCCAGCGCCGGCTTCAATATGCTGGCCGCGTCCATCGCGCCCTCCGCAGCGCCCGCGCCCACAATGGTGTGGATTTCGTCGATGAACAGTATCACCTTGCCGGACGCCTTCAGCTCCTTGAGCGCTTCCTTTAAGCGGTCTTCAAACTCGCCGCGGTACTTGGTCCCCGCGATCATGCCCGCGAGGTCCAGCGCTATCACGCGCTTGCCGCGCAGCAGCTCGGGCACGTTGCCGTCCGCAATGCGCTGCGCCAGCCCTTCGGCGATGGCGGATTTGCCCACGCCCGGCTCGCCTATCAGCACGGGGTTGTTCTTGGTG
>JAAXZP010000331.1 GCA_012719815.1 Christensenellaceae bacterium | reverse complement strand
GACGACAGCCCCAGCGGACCAGAAACGCCGGGGTGCGTGAACATCATCTCCCCCTGCTGGCTGAACAGCTTCTTTTTGCCCTGCGTCAGCGTCAGCGACACGTTTTTCAGCGTCAGCCCTGCAAGACCGCTTAAGTCCTCCACCGTGTCCAGCCCGACCAGAGAAGCGGATGTGGGCGATATGTCGTGGCCGGCGCTCATCGCAAACCTGTATCCGTCGCCCGTGGAGCCGGTGGATGGGTAGGAAAGCCCGCCCGTCGCGAGTATGACGGCGTCGTAACGCTCCGGCTTCCCGTCCACGATCACGCCCGCGCACCGCCCGTTCTCTAGCAATAACCCCTCTGCCCTGGTGTTCAGCCGTACCTTAACGCCCACTCTGTCCATCGCTTTGGTGAGCGCCCTGGTGACGTCGCTCGCCTTGTCCGACTCGGGGAACACGCGGCCGCCGCGCTCCGTTTTGGTCTTAAGCCCGAAGCGCCCCAGCAGCTCCAGCAGCGCCACGTTGTCCAGCGTGTAAAACGCGCTGTATAAAAATGCGCCGCCTGTGACGACGCTGTCGAAAAAGTCTTCTATCGGTGCGGCGTTGGTGATGTTGCAGCGGCCTTTGCCCGTCAGGTACAGTTTTTTGCCGAGTTTGGTGTTTTTCTCGAGAAGCGTCACGCCATGCCCCCGGGACCCCGCCGCGTAGGCGGCCTTCATGCCCGCCGGGCCGCCGCCCACCACGCAGATTTCACTCATTGGCTGTCTTCCTTGCCCGTATATACGTCATGCTTGCGCCATAGATCCTCCAGCATTTCAAAGTTATGCCTGAGCCCGTCCTTTTTGCGCATGCCCACCAGCAGCACCAGCGTGTTGATGACGCTTAAGGGGGCCACCAGCGAGTCCACAAACAGGTTCATATCCGAGTTGACATAGAGGCACTCGTCCGCGATCGCTGCGAGGGGCGACATCTCGTTGTCGGTGATGCCGATCACTTTGGCGCCGTTGTTCTCCGCGAATCTGACGCCGTCCATCGTGCGCGTCGAGTAGCGCGGAAAGCTGATCGCAATGACGACATCGCCTTTGGTCGCGTGTATCAGCTGGCCGAATATATCGCCGCCGATGCTGTATGTCACCAGCGTGGTGTTGCTGACGATATAGTTGAGATAATACCAGAAAAACTGAGCCAGCGGCGCGCTGGAACGAAGGCCCATGATATAAAGGTGGTTCGCGGAGAGTATACTGTCGGCCACGCGCTGCACCATGCTGTAATCCAGCACTTCGCGGACATGACGCAGGCTGGTGATGTCGTTGCGCAGCGACCACTTGACCAACTCCTCTTCCGTCATGTCGTTGCCCAGACCCATGCGCTGCACGTTGGTCAGACGCGTGCGGATCAGCTCCTGCAGCTTTTTTTGCAGCTCGGGATAGCCGTCGAAGCCCAGCGCACATGCAAAACGCACCACGGTGGATTCACTGACGCCCACCATATCGCCCAGCCTGGCTGCCGTGATGAAGGCTGCGGTATCATAATGATCAATAATATAATTTGCGACGGCGCGATGGCCTTTGCTCATCGTACTCTGCCGTTCCTTGATGACCTTGAGGATATCGCCGCCTTGCATATTAACCCCCTCCAGCATGCAATATTCACTGATACTATACCATGATTAGTAAGTTAATGCAATTTTATTTGGTCAATCTTGCACGCAAGGGTTTTGAGCTTATCCCGCGCCGTCATGTCGTACCGGATCGGCACAATGGACGCATACCCGCGCCGCATCAGGCTGGCGTCGGTATCCTCTTCGGGCAGGTCTTCCAGCAATCTTCCGGCCATCCAGATGTACTCGTGGCCGCGTGGGTCGTACCGCACGTCCAGCGCATCCTCGTACACCAGGCTCCCCTGCCGGGCTGCCCGGATTCCCCGTATCTCCGACAGCGGCAAATCCGGCACGTTCAGGTTGTAGAGCACCCCTTCGTCTTCCAGCGGCAGCCCGCTGTTGATCACGCGAGCAGCCACCTCGGCGGTGTCCTCAAGGTGCCTGGGGTGATAGGAGCCGTTGGACACGGCCATGGCATGGTAGCCCATAATCACCGCGTCGAACGCGGCGGCCACAGTGCCGGAATAGATGATGTCCGAGCCCAGGTTGGAGCCGTGGTTGATGCCGGACACCACCAGGTCGACCTCACCCTCCATCACGTGGCCGATGCCCACTTTGGTGCAGTCCACCGGCAGGCCGTCCACCATATAGCACCGGACGTTTTCCAGACCGGGGGGGCTTACCCGGGTCACCCGCAGCGGGCGGTAAAGCGTAATGGCGTGCGACGCAGCGCGTTTCTCGGAATCGGGCGCCACCACCGTCACGTCATGATCCCGCGCCAGCCGTACTGCGAGCGCCCTGATGCCCGCCGCAAATATACCATCGTCATTGACCGCCAAAATACGCATAAAGCCCTCCTGTCACCGTCTGTTATTGTACAGGAAGGGCTTATATGATGTCAACGCGCGCCACCGGCCGCAAGGTTCAGGTCAGAAGAACAGCCAAAACTTGAGCAGCCGCCCCAAGGCGTTGCCGAAATCCAGCACCTCCACTTTCTGCTTGGATATCACGTCCACGCGGCCTATCTCCTCGCCGTCCAGCAGTATGCGCAGGTAGCCCAGCACCTGCCCTTCCTCCACGGGGGCAGAAATCTCCTCCAGCAGCACCAGTTCCTTCTCCAGCATGTTTTCCTTGCCCTTCTCGATCAGCGCCGAAAAATCCTCAGCGGCGTAAGCGTTGATAAACGGCGTGGCGCCGTTCGTCACCGCGAGGTTCCTGGCTAGCTCCTGGCCTTCCCGCACGATGGTCTTGGCGGTAAATCCGGCAAACGCGTAATCGAACGCGGCTTTGGCGTCATCGAATCGCGTGCTGGAGTTCGCGGAGCCCAGCGACACGAATATGAACCGCCCGCCGCTGCGCTTGACGGACGCTGCCAGGCAATATCCCGCCGTGGGCGTGGAGCCTGTCGCGAATCCGTCGCAGCCCTCGTAGAAGCGCACCAGCCGGTTCTGGTTCACCATCTCCGTCTTGCGGCCGTCCGGGTGGATGTAGTTCTCCAGGTAAATCTTGCTCCACGTGTAAATGAGGTCGTAGCGCGCCAGTTCCTGGCACACGGTGGCGACGTCCCGCGCGGTCATCGTCTTGTCGGAGCCTAAACCCGTGGCGTTGG
>JAAXZP010000330.1 GCA_012719815.1 Christensenellaceae bacterium | reverse complement strand
TGGCTGTTCAAAGGGAGCGGATCGGCGGCACGCACCACAGCGTGATATCGTATGGCGATGTGATTTGGGGCTGATACAGACTGACGGCAGCAGTCAAAACGGGCGGTTACTTAGCCGCCCTTTGCTTTTGGTTACAGCGGGTGGCTTTTGATTTTGGAGAACCGCCGCGGGTAGGCTTCGGGCGTGGGCTGCTGCTTTAGAATCAGCAGCAGTGCGCCGCGGCCAACGGGGCGGCGGCCTGTCAGCGCGCAGCCCAGCGCACTGAAAGCGCCGGAGGCGGATGCGATCTCATCGTCCGCCGTTTCGCCTTTCCACGCCGCCAGCGTGCCGCCGGTTTTGAGCAGCGGTATGGAGAGCTCCAGCAGCATGGGCAGCGCGGCCACGGCGCGCGACACCGCGACGTCGAAACTCTCGCGCAGAGCCGTGCGCGCGGCTTCCTCGGCGCGGGCGCACAGCACCTCGGCTTCTATGCCCATATTGGAGAGCGTCCGGCGGATGAAATCCGTCTTTTTGCCCGAGGCGTCCATCAGGGTGATATTGATGTCCGGACGCAGGAGTTTCAGCGGCACGCCGGGAAAGCCCGCGCCTGTGCCGATATCCACCACCCGGGAGCCTACGGGCAAGCGAAACCAAGCTGCCAGCGCCATGGCGTCCGCGAAGTGCTGGACGGCGGCTTCGGCTTCTCCCGTGATACGCGTGAGGTTAAGATGCCTGTTGGCCTCCACCACGTGCGCGTAGTATTCGGCGCATTTCTCCGGCAACGACGGCTCGTACGGGATGCCGAGCTCTTTTAGGCGGCTTTCCAGCGTGTCGGTAAACAGGCTCATTTTTTGTTCCCTTCCCACAGTATGTCGATCGCCCTGTCCATGAAGCTGACGGCGGCGCACAGCTCGAAATCGCCCTCGACGCGAGCGGCTGCGGCCTGCGCTTCCTCGAGCGAGGGGAATAGCGCAAACATCGCGCTGCCTGAGCCGCTCATCAGCGCCTTTCCCGCGCCTGCGGCCTTGAGCGCGCTGGCGGCATTCAGTATCTGCGGCGCGATGCTGAGCGCCGCGATGCCCAGCGCGTTGCCGGCATACTGCTCGAACAGCGGGATATCCCCTTTCATCAGCGCGAACTCCACCATGCTGATGGACAGCGGCGCGGAGGCACGGTAGCGGCGGAACGCTTCGGCTGTGGGAACGCCCGCGCGCGGCTTGACCACCACGGCATAAAACGGGGTTTTCAGGCGCAGGGGCCTCAGCACTTCGCCGATGCCGCGGGCGCGCGCCGTGCCGCCAATAAGCGCGAACGGCACGTCCGCGCCGATTCTCACGCCCAGCTCCGCGAGCGTTTGGCCGTCGAGGCTGGCGCCGTACAGGCGGTTGAGGCCGACCAGCACCGCGGCGGCGTTGGCGCTGGCTCCGCCCAGGCCGGACATGCGCGGGATGCGCTTTATGATGCGGATGTTTGCGCCGCCCGGGATGCCGGTATGGTCGAAAAACGCCCGCGCGGCAGCGTAGGCGGTGTTGCTGACCGGGTCCACGTCCGGCACGTCGAAAGTGGTGGTGATGCCGTCGGCGCGCTCTATTTCCCCCGTGTCGGAGAGCGATATCGACTGCATGATGCCGTCCAGCTCGTGATAGCCGTCCGGCCGTTTTCCCGTGATGTCCAGCGACAGGTTCAGCTTGGCGTAACAGCGTAATCGGATCATGGCGTATCCTCACTTTTTAGGCGGCTGAGCGCCCACGCCGCGTGTGCGGCGGCGGGGTCTGCCCCGCTGCTCATGAGTTTGCTGAGCTCCGGCAGGGATTCTTTGTACCCCGTATTAGCTGCGTACAGCGCCGCCTGGGCTTTGACGCGCATCAGGCGCGCCATGTTGGGGCCCACGAGCTGCTTGAGCTGCGGCAGGGCGCTGCCGGAAAGCAGCGCTTCCAGCGGGAAGGAAACGGGCTCTTCCGGCTCAAAGCGGTTATATGGGCAGGCCGTCTGGCACTTCTCGCAGCCCAAAAGCTGGTAGACGTCCCCGCGGAGCGGCTCGGGCACCAGGCCGCTCAAATGGCGGCGCAGGCAACGGTCTATTTTTCCCACCGCGCCCGACGGGCAGGCTTTCGCGCACCGGCCGCAATGGAGGCAGCCGCAGCCCCGCTCCGGCTCGTCCGGGGAAAATGGGGCGTCCGTCAGCAGCGTCTGGATGCAGACCAGCGAGCCGAACCTGGGGTGGAAGAAAAACCCGTTGTCCCCAATAACGCCGCCGGTGCGCAGCGCCGCCGCTTTGGCCGGCAGCGACGTCGCGTGGAGCGCCTGGACGCTGCGGCTGCGGAGAAACCCGGTGAGAGCGCGCGCGGCGGTGTAAGCGCGATGCGAGGCCGGGTAATACGGCGATACGGCCATATGGCCCGGGGGCGCGGGTTTGACCGGCCGGTAGGCGGCAAACAGCACGATCAGGCTGCGGGCGCCCGGCATGACGTCCTGAAGCGCCACGGGTTTTCCGCCGGCGTGCGACAGCGTGCCTTCGGCGACGGTGAACCGTATATCCGACAGCCCGAGCATCTGGGCCTTGCGGATGACCTGCTGTTTAAGCTCTTCCATGTGAGGCATTATGGCATAAACGGCGCAAAATAACAACAAATTGTTGCACCGGCAGGGGCGCTGGTATATAATTGGCCTGTCCACGTCGTATTATTTTGAACAGGGGATACAAGATGATGAGAGCAAGCAGATTACTGGCGGTGGCGGTGGCGCTGGTGATGGCCATAGCGCTGGGCGCATGCACCGGGCCGGAGCCTATCCAGACGGGTATCGGCAGCTTTACATATGAACAGAAGTTTATGCCTGAGATCGAGGATTTGAAGGCGGGCGAGGGCAACACGCTGCTGGTGATATATCTGACGCCTGCGGCCGGCACTCCGGTGGACCTGGATGCGGCGCGGGAGTATTTCTACAGCGGCACCAGGGTGGAACTGGCGGGTGAGACGTATGCTTTCAAGGCATTGGCGTATGAAAAGGTGGACGGCAGCTACATCCGCTACGGCCTGATATTTGAGGTGAAGGACAACGGATACAGCGAGACGGCCGAGCAGCCGCAGGTGAAGCTGATACTGCCCCAGGCGGCCGGCAATACTGCCTCCTGATGGATGCAGGCTGATATTTTGGAACAGTGACGATAAACGGGAGAGTGCGGGCTGTGCACTGCTCCTTTTTATATTCGTCGGTAGCTGTCAAGGCCGCTGCTTCAGGCAGTGAAAAGGATTTGCATTTATACAGCGGCTATGATATACTCACAACTGAAAAACCCCCTTATCAAGAGCGGTGGAGGGACGGGCCCTGTGAAACCCGGCAACCGGACGATAAGTCAAGGTGCCAATTCCCGATAGATGAGGTTGAATGATGACATATTCCAGCCTCGCTAATAGCGGGGTTTTTTAATGAAATACATGAGGTGAAGGAATTGAGAAGGCTATTCACATCCGAGTCGGTGACGGAAGGGCATCCCGACAAGATCTGCGACCAGATCAGCGACGCGGTGCTGGACGCGATTTTGGCGCAGGATCCCAAGGCGCATGTGGCGTGCGAGCCGGCGGTGAACACGGGGCTTGTGCTGGTGATGGGCGAGATCACCACGGATTGCTATGTGGACATACCCAAGATCGCGCGCGATACCATCCGCGATATCGGGTTTACGCGCGCAAAGTTTGGCTTTGACGCGGATACCTGCGGCGTGATCACCAGCATCAACGAACAGTCGCCGGATATCGCGATGGGGGTGAACCGCGAGGACCAGGGCGCGGGAGACCAGGGCATGATGTTCGGCTTTGCCTGCCGCGAGACGGAAGAGCTGATGCCGCTGCCTATCACGCTGGCGCACCGGCTGACCCGGCAGCTGGCCGCGGTACGCAAGGACGGCACGCTTCAGTACCTCAGGCCCGACGGCAAGGCGCAGGTGACGGTGGAGTATGAGGGCAACGTGCCGGTGCGCGTGGACACCGTGGTGGTATCCACCCAGCACGCCGAGGACGTGACGCAGGAGCAGATCCGCGAGGATATCATCGAGCGGGTGATAAAGCCCGTGATACCGGCGGAGATGCTGGACAGCGACACCAAATATTACGTGACCCCGACAGGGCGGTTTGTGCTCGGCGGTCCGGCGGCGGATTCCGGGCTGACGGGGCGCAAGATCATCGTGGATACATACGGCGGCTATGCGCGGCACGGCGGCGGCGCGTTCTCCGGCAAGGACCCCAGCAAGGTGGACCGCAGCGCGGCTTATGCCGTGCGGCACATCGCCAAGAACGTGGTGGCGGCGGGGCTGGCCGAGCGCTGCGAGATCGAGGTGGCTTACGCCATCGGCGTGTCGCGGCCGGTATCGGTATATGTGGATACGTTCGGCACCGGCGTGGCGTCGGACGACAAGCTGGCTAAGCGCATACTGGAGGTGTTTGACCTCAGGCCCGCGGCCATCATCGAGCGTCTGGGGCTGTGCGCGCCCATCTATTTGCAGACGGCGTCGTACGGGCACTTCGGGAGGCCCGATCTTGACCTGCCGGGGGAGCGGCTGGATATGGTGGACAAACTGGCCTGACGTTGTCTGCCCATAACGGATACAAAAAGAGCGGTTATATATGCCGCTCTTTATTATTGGGTATAGATATGTTTTAACATTACATGAACAGGTCGATCAGCAGGCCGCGGATGTCGTCCACCATCTGCAGTATGCGCAGGTTGTCCTGCTGCTCGGACAGTATTTCGCGCGTCAGCTCTTCCAGCTTCTCGTTGATGGTGCGAATCACAAAGTTTACCTTGTGCCGGCCCTTGGCGTCGAACACTTCGCTCTTGTGGCCCGCAAACGCGTTGCTGGCCGTCTCGCCGATGAGCTCGCTGATCAGCGACCGGTATTCCACCAGCGCCTTTAAGTCCGCGCGCTGCTTGATGCGTTCGCCCTGCTTGCGTATCCGTTCCTGAAGGTCTTCGATATACGCCGTGAACTGCGCTTCGCTTAAGGTGGTGAGATGGCGCGCGAAAGAAAACCCGGGACTGCCTGCGTCCGGCTTTTCCCTGACCGCTGTGATGCTGCTATTGTCTAGCGGTGGGCGGTTGATATCCTGGACTTTCATCTCACCGACTCCGGGTTAGTTGTTGGCGTCTATAAAATACGCGTTGTCCTGGTCCATCGGCCGGGTGTAGGCGCCCACGCCCTTTTTTGTCTGGTTCAGGCGGCGTATCTGGGCCCGGTAGGAGTCCAGCTTCTGCCTGGCCAGAGTCGTGTTCTTCTCGTCCAGCTCCAGCATTTGGGCCACGATGCTGCGGATGTCCTGCTTGGCTGCCAGCACGGCGGCGTCGCTGCCCGCATTGAAGGCGCGCTCCGCTTCGTACAGCGCGTCGCCCTGCGAAATCAGCGACTGGCGGGCCTTGATGACTTCCTGGAAGGCCTCGATCCTGTCCTCAAGCAGTTCGGTTTCAATCTGTTTCGTGAGTCCCAGCATCTGGGTTAACAGGTCCTTCTTCTGGACCAGTATGCGCATCAGTTCCGTTTTATCCTGCGTGTTCATATCTTATTCACTTTCATCGGTATAGTCGAAATGGACGACCGTTTTGTTTTCCTTCTGTACCTGCATCCAGGCTTCGCGCAGGGTACTCATGATTTCGATAACAGGGGGTATCAACGCCGCGTCTTTGGCTGCGTTGGCGCTGACGATCTGACGGTGCACAAACTCGTAAATCTTGAGCAGATCGCGCGCGATGTCGTAATTCAAGTCCAGACCCATGATCAGTTCCACCACGATGTCCTGCGCCCTCTGCAGGTGGGCGTTGGCCGCCTCGTAATCGCTTTTTTCCAGCGCTGTCTGCCCCAGCTTCAGGCGTTTGACGCAGCCGGTATAGAGCATGACCACCAGCTCCATCGGCGTGGCCATCATCACGTCGTGCCGAATGTACTGCTGATAAGAGTTTGCCAATACAGCCATAATGTTTGTTCTCCTCGCTCGCTTAATTTCTGTCTATATCACTTGGATGATGAGGTAAACAGCGACGTCAGCCAGACGGACTGGCTGTTGAGCGTCGCCAAAGCCTGTTCCATCGCGGTAAACCGGGCGTATAGCGCTTCCTGTCTGGCTGCCAGCCGATCCAGGAACGTTTCTTCTGCCTCTTTCGAATCGCTGATCCTCTTCTCCAGGCTGGCCAGGGTGTTGCTCGTCACCGACGACGTGTAATTGAGCAGCGCATCGGATATGCGGACGATCAGCCCGGATTCTTTATTGGCCCGGGCTTTGTCGTCGGACTTGGAGGTGGCGACGAACAGGTTTGTGACTTGTTCCGGGTTGTTTTCCAGCGCCTTGCGGAGCTTGTCTTTATTCACCGTGATCTTGCCGCCGTCTCCGTAGCTGCCCGTTGTGAGGCCGATTTCCGCAGCGGAGATGCCGGCGGATTCCACAACGGTATAAAACGCGCTGCGCAGAGAGGTAAGCAGCGAAGAAATCGCCGAATCGTTGCGGAGCAGGCCGCTTTTGGCCTTTTCTTCCCACAGCTCGATTTCCTTATCCTTCATCGCCTCCTTCTGCACGTCCGTCAGCGGCAGATAATCGCGATAGACTTTTTCCTCTATCTTGTTCTGCAGCGTGGTGATGAGGGAGTTGTACGCGTCGATAAACGCCGTGATTTTGTTCACCGTGGACTCGACGTCCCGCTGGACGTTGAAGGATATCGGCGTCGACGATTCGTCGTTGAGCGTGTAGGTGATGCCGTCGATGGTGAAGGTATTGCTGGACCTTACCACCTGCCTGCCCTCGATGGTGAGTATGGCGTCCTGACCGTACACGGGTTCTGGCGTGGCGGCGATGCCGAATGCGGCGTTCTCCTCGTCAAAGGCGTTGCCCGACAGGTTCTGGATCTCCACGCGGCTGGAGCTGCCCGTCGTCTTGGTCGTGATGGTAAAGCCTTTGGTCAGGCTGCTGTACGTCATTTTGACGCCGGCTTCGGAGCTGTTGATGGTGTTCATCATTTCGGACAGCGTAGTGTCCCTGGAGAAGGTGAAATCCTTGCCGTTGATGGAGAAAGATATATTGCCGTTTTCATCAAACAGCAGATCGTTTTTGAGCTCCAGATCCTCCAGCCGGGCGCTGGTGTTGATGGACTCGCCTGTAAAAATGTCGGTGCTGGACACTTTGGCGGAGGTCGCCAGCTGCGTGATGCTGTTGATTGTCACCTTTCCGGCGACGGCCGAAGAACCCGCGCTGATGGATACCGCCGAGGTGGGCGTCAGCAGCGTTGCGGTATATATGTTGTACGCCGATGCCGACAGCATGTTGGAAGCGGGGCTTAATACGCTGAGGTATTCTGAACGGAAATTCTTCATCAGCGTGTTGATCTCTCTCAGCGCGTTTGCCTTCCACTCCAGCTTAGTCGTCGTTTGTTTCTGCTTATCCACTCTGGCCTGCTCAGTTGTCAGCAGGGCCTTCACGACCGCGTCGGTATCGATGCCGGACGACAGCCCTGACAGCCGCAATGGACCAAGCGCATTGGTAGATGACATGTTTCCTCCTCGTTTCCCGATAATACCATACCTTATATATCAACGGTTTTTGGCGAATCCAAACCGCTTGCCGTATTTTTCGTCCATATTGCTGACAAATACCAGCACTTCGGCTACCACCTGGTACAGCTCTTCGGGAATTTCGTCGCCCACGCTCAGCTTTTGCAGCATGTGCGAGAGCTTTTCGTCCCGCACGATCTGTATGCCTTCCTCGCGGGCGGATTCGATGATACGCTCGGCGATGTAGCCTTTGCCCAGCGCCACCACGTACGGCGCGTCCGCTGTTTCCGGGTCGTATTTGAGCGCAGCCGCCTGCCTGTTTTTGATATCGTCTTTCATATCCGGATATCCAGCCCGCCGGTGTCGGCGGCGTGACCCTCCGTGAGCACGTCTTCTGCGTTGAGCACCGTCGTCTTCGCGGCCAGCGGGCAGACGCTGATGCTGCCCAGACTGTAGCCGGCCTGCTCAATCGCCGGCGCAAGGGCTTTGGCGCCCTCCTCAAACGCCCCGGCCAGAGACTCCTGCTCCAGCCTAAACTCCAGGCTGACGCTGCGGCCGCGGGCGCGGATCATCGTTTCCACGCGCCCCATGTGCTGCGTGTCCAGCCCGATCAGCACCGCGTAGCTGTCCGGTGCCTGATCCTTCTTACGGCGCTTCTGCCGGTAGACGTACAGCTCCGCTGTGGACGGGGTTCCCTGTGCGGTTGTCAGCGGTATATGGTAGCAGTCGAACCGCTTGATGTGCGACAGCATGGAAAACTGCCTGTCCATCAGCTCCGCCTGCTGCCTCCAGCCGTTTCTGTCATTGCTATCGGTATGCGGCAGCGAATTCTTTAGCTCTTTTAGCTGCGCGGGCAGTTCGCGGACAGCGCCGCGCAGCCGGGCGGGCAGATTTTCCCTGTCCTTTAAGTCCACGAACAGCGACGCCAGCCGCCGGAGCAATGACGCGGGTTCTTCCCGGCCGCTGTCTGTTTTCTCGAGGGACGTTAAATATGCTGCAATGGCCCGGTTTGCTTTTGCGCCATCCGGCAATGGCGAGCCGTCCGGGCGGGAAAGCGGCGCGCTGTTTTGCAGCGCGGTATCCGTCCGGGGGGCGGTGGCCGCGGCCTGCGCTGAAACGTCGGACGGCGTATTGGCTGCGCTTGTCTGCGCTGCGGCAGGTGAGGCGGCCGGATCGGTTTCCGCCGGCGGCGTCAATACCGCGGCGTTTTGCGGCGCTGCGGCGGGCAAATCCGGTTGACCGGATGCTGCGGCGTTGTGCAGCGCTGCGGTCAGGGCGGCTGCGTCTGCCGGCAGCGGCGTGGCAGCCGTATTTGCGGGCGTTGGCGCGGGGGAAGTGTGCGGCCCTGCGGCGGGCGAGCCGGCCTGCGCCTGCGTTTGGGCGGCCGCATTCGCCTGGGGCTGCGCGGCGGTATCCTGCGGCGCGGTGCTGGGGCTGTCGTATCGGCCCTGCTCCGGCTCGATGGATACGCCTGTCGGTATTGCGGCGATGCCGGGATCGGGCATGTTTTCGGAAACGGTCATCACCAGCACGGGTTCGGCCATCCTCCGGGTGCGCAACTGCGCGATGCGGGGCCCTTCCCCGGCCAGCTGGCCCAATGTGCTGATATTCTCCGGCGTGGCGGGGATGCCGTTGCGCGCCATGAACTCCGCCGCCTTGGGCGGAAGGCTGGTGTTCATTTTCAGCATGGCAAGAGCGCTGTGCAGCGTCTGCGGCTGAAAAAACGGCGCGGGCGTTTCGATTTGGCCGGACTCGAGCGCTGCCGCGTCCCCGCGGATGATATCCAGCACGCGCAGCACAAAGCGGCCCGGGCTCGCCTCCACCACCACCGTTTCCACGCGATCCCCCGGCAGTAGGCTGATATTGCCCGTGAGGCTTGCGGACAGCAGCATACCCTGCGCGGTGCGCAGCACCGCCGTGCCGTCCTGCACCCTGACGACATCGGACGTCACGAAATCGCCCTGCCTTAATGCCTCAGGCATCTGTTGTTTTAATATTTCCTGAACGGCTTGTATGCTGTCGACTTTCATCGCTTCTCCCGGCCCTGGGGCTGCGGCCTTCTGTATAAGCAGGCTGCGGCCGCAAAAATTCATTCATCTTATCTATCGGATTTTTTGGAAAAGGTTAATAGATGCGGAAAAAAATACGATATAAAATGCAGCAGTTTCTGCATAATGACCGGCAGGGCCGTTTTGGTATGCGCTTTATTCCGAAATGGCTGCCGCCAAAGATAGAATCACCATTTTGGGAGGTAAGAATGAAAAGGGTCCTGATTGTGGATGACGCGGCATTTATGCGGGTTTCCATTAAAAACATGCTGACCAAACATGGCTATGAAGTGGTAGGCGAAGCGGAAAACGGCAAGGTCGCGGTGCAGAAGTTCCAGGAGCTGGCGCCCGATATCGTAACGATGGATATTACAATGCCCGAGATGAACGGGCTGGAGAGCTTAAAGGCGATACTGGCCCTGCAGCCATCGGCCCAGGTGGTGATGGTTTCGGCGATGGGGCAGGAGAGCATGGTGCGCGAGGCGGTGATTGCCGGCGCCAGGGGCTTTATCGTCAAGCCTTTCAAGGAGGATGTGCTGATTTCCGCGCTGTCCAACCTGCCCTGATTTTAACTGGCAATAAAATCAGCCCGCCTGTTCCTTAAGTCAACAAGGCGGGCCGGCGTTTGATGTCCGGTGCGGTCAGCGCCTGCTTTCAGGCGGCGCGGATCGCTATTTATTTATATTTGATTGCCGTGCCGTAGGCTGTGACCTCGGCCGCTCCCTGCATGATGGAGCAGGACGCATAGCGCACGCCGACCACGGCGTCCGCGCCCAGCAGCTTGGCCTGATCAACCATGCGCTGCGTTGCGACTTCGCGGGATTCCTCCATCATTTCGGTATAGCCTTTGAGCTCGCCGCCCACAATTGTCTTGAAGCCGGCCACCATGTCCTTGCCGATATGTTTGCTCTGCACCATAGCGCCGCGCACCAGGCCCAGAACTTCAAACGGCTTGCCCGGGTTCTCAATCGTCATGATGATCATCTCGTCGCCCTCCCTGAAAATAGTATCGCGATTATTCTATCACAAGTCGCCTGCCCGTCAAAGCCGCACATTCGACGGGGCGTTACAGCCTGACCGCCGCTCCGGCTGACAGGTAGTATATCCATTTTTCCGCAACGGGCAGCCCCGTGATGTCCTCAAGCGCCCGACTGTAGAGGCCGAGCTGCACGGCGTATTTTTGCGCCGCTTCCGCTGCTGCGCCTAAGTCCACGCGGTCCGTCTTGTAGTCCACGACCACCCACCTGCCGTTCTCGATAAAGCACATGTCGATAACGCCCTGCACGATGACCGCTTCGTCGGAATCCGCGAGCGCAAGCTCCCGCGCGCTCATGTTCAGGCAGAAAGGCTGCTCGAACAGGCATTTTTGCGCCGCCCGGGCCCTTGCGGCAAGGTCGCTGCGCAGGAACCGGGCGATGGCCGCCGCGTCCACATGCCGGGCCAGTTCGGCGTCGATGCGGCGCGAGGCTGCCAGGTCCTGCACTTCCGCCGCGACCTCGTCTTCGGTTTTCTGGCCAAGGCCGATGATTTCCAGCACGCGGTGCATCAGCGTGCCGCGCTCCGCCGCCGTGATGCCGTCGTCCTCGGCCGGGGGGCGCTGCGGGCTGAGCGCCGCCGGCTGCTCCTGCTGGCGCTTGAGCGCCGACACGCTCACCTTGGAGGGCACGCCGAGATCGCCGCTTCTCGCGTAGCGCTGGAATACCGCCGCAGGCTGGCAGGCCTGCGCCGCGTCCAGCAGCTCTTTCAGCCGCTGCGCGCTGCTTTCCGGCGCTGCGCCGTTATTTGCGGGCGGCAGTATGCGCACTTCTTCCTCCAGATTACGGCCGCTCATGCGTATCGCCGGCATCAGCAAGTCGAAATAGGTGTGGGCGTCCATCTGCCAGCCTTCCGCCTTGTCTTCCAGCCATTTTTTTGTCAGCTTGCTGCCTGCGCCCAACAGTATCAGCCGCTTTTTGGCGCGCGTCATGCCCACGTACAGCAGCCGTATCATCTCGGAGATTTTTTCGTGCCTGATGCTGCGCGTGACCGCCAGGCTGTGCAGCGTGGGTCTGATGATATGATTTGACACATCCTTTATTTTCAGGGCGATGCCCAGCTCCCGGCCCACCAGTACCTGACCGCTGGCGTCCTTTTGGTTGATCGGCTTGTGCAGGCCGCACAGTATGACGGCGGGGAATTCCAGCCCCTTGGAGCTGTGGATGCTGGTGAGATAAACGCCGTCCGCCGTTTTGGGATCCGGCTGCTCGCGTTCCGGCTGCATCCGCTCCGCCATGTCCAGCACGTCCGCAAGGCTGCGCGGGTTTGCCGCCGCGACGCTTTGGATGAACGCGGCGATGGCTTCGTCGGCAGTGCCGCCCGGCGACGTGAGCGCGTATTCCCGGAACTGCGCTTCCTGCCGGACGCGCATCAGAAAATCGGGCAGCTTCATGCAGGCTGCCATGCGGCGTAGCCGCGCGATCTGCTCCCAGAAGCGTCTGAGACGGCGGCCCGTTTCGTCGTCCCGGTTGTAGGCCAGGGCTGCCTGCACGAATGGGACGTTCTCCCCCGCCGCGATGCGGATGCGCGCGAAATCCCGTTCGTCAAGCCCATAATGCGGATACCGCAGCACGCTGAGCAGCGGCACGTCCGTCGGGTTGTCGATCACGCGCAGCAGGTTGACGAACACCGCAAGCTCGGAGAACTCCGTATCGCCTGCCGAGGCGCCCACCACCGGTATGCACCGGTCGCGCAGCGCCTGCGCCAGCAGCGGTCCTGAGGTTGTGAGCTCGGGCCGAATCACCGCGATGTCGCTCCAGGCGAACCCTTCCTCTGCCAGCCCGTGAATCAGGCTGGCCAGCTGGGCGGCTTCCGCTTCGATGCTGTCCAGCGTATCTTCGCCGTCTTCGCTTTCGCGACCGGCCAGCACGATGTCCACACACCTGCCGCTATCTGACTTCTCCCGCGACAGGCCCGCGGCCAGCCGCTGCCCGCCGGTATAGCGCACGCCGCCCGCCTGCTCCGTCATCATGTTTTCCATCACGTCGTTGATGAAATCGATGACGGGCGGGACGCTGCGGTAGTTGGTGTTCATCTCGATAAGGCCGGAGCCGGAGAGCTCGCGGCAGCGGCGCAGCAGCAGCTCCGGGTTGGATTCGCGGAACATGTAGATGCACTGCTTGACGTCGCCCACGAGAAAATCGTTGTTGCCCCGGCACAGCGCCGAGATGATGGTATGCTGCGCTTCGTTGATATCCTGGTATTCGTCCACGAACACGTGCGTGTATTTTTCCTGATAGCGCGCCGCGATTTCGGGGCAGGCCAGCACCTTGATGGCAAAGTGCATGGTGTCGTCGTGGTCCAGCAGGTTTTTGGCCCGTTTCAGCCTGGCGTAGCGGTGCATGAAAGCTTCCGTCAGGTCGATAAACAGGAGCCCATCCTCTGCCGTCTGGCGGAGCTCTTCTGTGCCTTTGGCGGCAAAATCGCCCTCCCAGTAGCGCAGGTCTTCGAAGCATTTGTTGGCGCTGGTCGTGTGCTTATGGCTGCCTTTGTTGGGCGCGCCCCTGACGTTTGACTGGATAACTGAAACTTTAGGCAGATAAGCTGCACGGCTCGTCATCGTTTGAACGGTGTGCATCGTCGCGTGGAGCTCCGCCTCGCTGCGCCGGGCTTCCGCCTCAAAACCGTGCCCGCGCCACAGATCGGTGCGCAGGCTGATATACACCGCCGCCTGCCGCGCCGCCTGCGTGGCCATACTTTTGTATTCTTCAAACAGCGCATCCACGAACGCCCCGTCATCGAAATGCGCGCGGCATTGCGCCAGCCAGCCTGCCGGGTCTTTCAGGCTGATGGCGCGGCTGTAGATCTTCATGACGATGGTTTTGACTTGCTCCGTGTCGCCGCGGTCCGCGTATTTCAGCACAATATGCCGACGGGCGCTGTCCGCCAGCGCCTCCTCGATAACCTCGTCCAGCGCGGTTTGCTGCAGCTTGGCGACCTCCGCTTCGTCCGCGATGGCGAACGTGGGGGATACCCCCGCCTGGGCGAAGTTGTCGCGGATCAGCCGGCCGCAGAACGAATGCAGCGTGGAGATGTCCGCAAACGCGCATTTCTCCGCCTGCGCCGCCAGCCGGGCGTCCTTTTTGCCGGCTTCCTGCAACCGCTGATGGATGCGGCTGCGCATTTCGCCTGCCGCCAGGTTGGTGAACGTGACCACGAGCATGCGGGAAAGGTCCTCGCCTTCTTCGATAAGCCGCAGCACGCGCTCGGCCAGCACGCTGGTTTTGCCGCTGCCCGCCGCCGCGGATACCACCACGCTGTGCCCCCGCATGTTGATCGCGCAGAGCTGCTGATCGTTCCATTCCTTCTCGCTCATTCTTCCGCCTCCTCATCCGCGCCGCCATTGAGCTGCTCTCTGTCAAAACGCGGCGGCGTGCGCAGCGCGTTGCCCGCGTAGAGCGGGTGCATGCGGCACACGCTCTTGTAGTCGCAAAAGCCGCATACGCCGCTGACGGGGCAGATGCTGTTGTCGCCGCTGTAAATGCGCTCCGCCGCTTCACAGATCAAGCGCTGCGCATAACCCAGCAGCTCATTAAGCTCCTCCTCAGTGAGGAGCCTCGTGTTGCTGTAAAGGTTTCCCTTGGGGGTGAGGCGCTGGTCGATGGCCGCGAAGGCGCCTCCCGACAGCGTATCGCTGAACCGGCTCAGCACGGACAAATCTTTCAGCGAGATGCCGCGCATCCGCCCGTCTTTCAGCGCTTCGTCCTCATCCTCGCCGTAACTGGCGCCGATCTTCATATAGTACCCGCCTGCGGGCTTTAAGCCGGCGTCCTGAAGCATCTGCCGGGCCGCTTCGATGTAGACGGGCAGCTGCAGCGACGTGCCTGCCGCCAGATCGTTCAGTTTGAATTCGGTTTTTGACGATTTGTAGTCCACCACGCGGAAATAGCCGTCCACCGCGTCGATGCGGTCGATCTTGCCCGTCAGACTGATGTCGCCGAACGCCGTGGGCAGCGTTATGGAAAACGCCTGTTCGCTGAGTAAAAGCCGCGCCCCCGTATTCTGAAAATGCGTCCGAATGCGCAGCGCCGTGTCAATAAGGTCCCGGCGCAGCAGCGCGTACTGCACGGCGAAACGCTCGTCTTCCTTCAGCTTGCCGTCGTCGTGCTGTTCCGCCGCCTGTTCCGCCGCCGCTTCCATGCGCCGAACCGTTTCCTCCACCGTCAGGTCCTGTATCGCTGCTCCGTCCGCGATCAGCGCCCGGGCGAACAGATCCAGCGCGAGGTGCAGGTAGGAGCCGATGTCGATGCGGTCGTTGGTGTAGTCCCGCGGAACCTGCGGCTGCACGCCGTGGTCCAGGAAATGCATGTACGGGCACCGGTAATATTTTTCGATGCGCGTGGCGCTGCACCGGATGCCGCCGTACAGCGCCCGGGCGTCCTCAGTGCTGACGGGCGCCGCCGCGTTGTCGCGCAGCAGTATGGATTCCGCCCGCTCGCGCCAGCCCGGCTGCTCGAGAAGGCAGCCTACCAGCGCGGGAAGCTCTTCGGACGGCTTGCGCCCGCGCAGCGCGTCTGCAATGCCGCCCAGCAGCACGGGCTCCATGCCGGAAAGCGGGAGCAGCATGGGCGGCGCGCTGCCTTGCTCCAGCGCCGGGAACAGCCGCTTCAGCCGGTCGACCAGCACCGAGGGCGAGCCTGCCGCTTTATTCCAGCTCAGTACCAGCCGCTCTTTGGGCTTGGCCAGGGCGGTGTAGGTTTTCAGCTTTTCCGTTGCCAGGTCGTATACGCCCACGTCCAGCCCGGCGTCCAGCAGCATCTCGCGCTCCGCGCCTGAGAGTATGCCGGGGCCGTCGTCCCGCGCGGGCCACGTCCCGTCGATAAGGCCAATGGCGAACAGCGCCCGCACGCCGGGCAGCCGCGCCACCGATATGTCGAACAGCTTGACCTCGTCGGTGGTGGGCGGTATCACTGCGATGCGGGTGCCCTCGCAGCCCGTGCGGATGAGCGCGCGCAGGTCTTCGGGGCTGAGCGGCGCGTTGCCCATCACGCGCGCCACGCTGGCGAGCACGTCCAGCGTCCTGTCGTATACCTGCCTGAAATAAATGGACTCGCCCCGGGTTTCCGGCCGGTCGATATCCGCGCACAGCGCTTCCAGCTTCTCCTGAGCGCCGCAGGCCACGAGAAAACGCCGCACCGCCTCCGCCTGCTGCGCGGCGCCGCCCTGCCGGATGCCCTGTGCCAGCGCGTCCAGCGGCCGCATCACCCGACGGCGCGCCGCTTCCGCATCTTCCGCGTCGCCGCGCCAGAACACCGACTGGAAGTGCCAGCCTTTCAGGGCGTATTTTTCGGTATAGGTTTTGAGCGCTATGCGCTGCTCCTGGCTGATGGGAGCGTAATCGCTGAACGCATAGCGTGGGATGGCCGCTGCGTCACCCGCGGCTGCGGCCAGCGCGCTGTCCAGAAAGTCGAAAAAGGCGTTGTCCGTCAGCGTGCGGCGCTCGTCCACGAAGAAGGGGATGCCGGACTGCGCGAACACCGATTTGATGAGGGGCAGGGACGCCTTGAGATTGCCGCCCACCACCGCGATGTCGGAAAAGCGCCAGCCCGGCTGCGACACCGCGGCGAGTATCGCGGCGGCGACGCTCTCCACCTCCTGCTGCGCCGTTTCCGCCTCGATGAGGTAAAGCCCGTCCATCGGGCCGTCGTATGGCGTATAAGGATAGCGGTATAGGTTGGCCTCTAAAAAGCGCAGCGCCTCGTGCCGGTACCGGTCGGGCAGGCCGGGGCTGTGCAGCACCGTCACGCTCTGCCCGGCGTTTTTGACTGCATCGATGAACTGTCGGGCCAGCTTTTCCTCCGGCGCGAACAGTTCGGGGTCGCTGTCGTCGCTGCGGAAAGCCGCCGTCGTTTCGTCCGCGAGCGCCGCCACCCGCGCCAGCAGGTGCAGCGCCGCCGGCGTGCCGCTGTCCAGCCCATCGATGAACACCGCCGCGCCGCGCAGCAGTTCCGACTGGTCTGCCCGCTCGGCCGCAAGCGCGTATATGTCCGCACTGTCGCAGCGGTTCCCGCAGATTTCGTCGTATATTTCCAGCACCGCCGCGGTATCCAGCAGCTTGGCGGCAAGAGCCCCGTCGCGGAGGCGCTGCGCCGCTTCGCGCAGAGTCTCAGGCGTCTGCCGGTGGCTTTTGAGCCGCGCGATGAGTTCCGCCAGGCATACCTCAAAATCCGGCAGGTGTTCGCTCCCGAAGGGATACCCCAGTTTTTCCAGCGCCAGATGGCACGCCATCGCGCGCTCCGCGTGCGTCAGAAATTCGGGCGCTCCGGTCTCCTGCAGTATGCGAAAGGCGAGACGCTGCAGGCTCATCACCTGAAGACCCAGTATGCCTTTGAC
>JAAXZP010000329.1 GCA_012719815.1 Christensenellaceae bacterium | reverse complement strand
GCTCTCGTGCTGGTGCTGGCGCAGTCCGCCAACCCGGTGGCAGGCCGGTGGTACGCGCAGGACGGCTCCGAACTCTTTTTCCTGCAGAACGGCAAGGGCATGACGGTATCGTCAGCCGACGGGAGCCGCGTGCATTTTATGTACGCGGTGGGTTACCGCGAACCCGGCTACATCGAAGGCGAAATCTACAATAAAGAGGGCGGCGGCAGCTGGTTCTATGTCTACGACGGCAAGCTGGAATGGGAAGGCAGGTATTACTACCGCCACAGGTCAGCCAATCCCACTGGCTGATGCAGCATGACAAACAAAACCGCCTGTGCAAACAGGCGGCTTTATTTTATCGAAAAGCCTGCGGTTTTCCGCAAATCTATATCCCGATAACGCCGAACAATATGACGCCCAGCACGCCCGCGGCCAGTATGACGAGCACGGGCGACGCCTTGAGCCTGATGATGGCAAAGCCGGAGACCAGCGCGATGATCACGGAAGGAATGTCAATGCCGGAAAGCAGCGACGCCCACTCAATAGCGGCCACGCTCTCCGCTCCCAGCAGCGCGGACAGCGCCATGGACCCGGCCGCCGCCGCGATAAGCCCGGTCACCACGGGACGCAGCCCCCACATCGCGCGCCTGACAAACACGTTATCCTCAAACCTGAAGAAGTAGCGCGCCAGCAGCGTCGCGATAATCAGCGACGGCAGCACCACCGCCACGGTGGCCACCACGCCGCCCAATACACCGGTCACCTTCACGCCGGCGAATGTCGCGGCGTTGACGGCAAAAGGCCCCGGCGTAATCTGCGAAATCGCGACGATATCCGCCATCTCCGCCTGCGTCATCAGGCCGTGGGCCACCAGCTCGCTGTTAATCAGCGGCACCATGGCATAGCCCCCTCCGATGGAAAACAGCCCGATTTTAAAAAATATCCACAGCAGCTCGAGGTATATCACGGCGCAGTTCCCCCGTCCCTGGCATTATCGGACTTTTTGATCCGCAGAAAGCCCAGCGCAATTCCGAACACGATGCCGCCGATAATCAGGTAAATGCTGTTGATATCCAGTATGAACGACAGCAAAAACGCAGCAAAAAACGCAGCCACGGCCAGCGCGTCCTTATAAAACGGCTTCATAAATCCAAGGAAAGCGGACACCAGCAGCGCCACCACCGCCGCCCGCACACCGCGCAGCGCCCCGGCCACATAGGCGTTGTCGCGCACCGCCTGGTAGAGATAGGTGACCACGGTCAAGGTGATCAAAGAAGGAAGGACGCTGCCCGCCACCGCGGCGAGAGCGCCCTTTATCTTTCTCCGCCTGTATCCCACCAGCACGCTGCAGTTCACCGCAATCGCGCCCGGTATCGACTGGGACAGCGCGATCATGTTCAGCATGTCTTCGTCGGTTATCCAGCCGTATTTCTGCACGTATTCCGCCCGGAACAGCGGCACCATGGCGTAGCCGCCGCCGAAGGTAAGCGCCCCCACCTTGAACATCGTCAGGAATATGCGCCACAGGCTAACCTTTTTGGACATCAGTTCCTCTTCTTGGTATGGTTTAATAGTCCGCCGTCTTTGAGCACTTCCCTGAGCCGTGCCGACACCTCCAGCCGCACCGGGAAGTCAAAGCCTTTTGTTTTGTTGGCGACGGTAAACTCCACCTTGCCGTCCACCTTGGCGGGCGCGTCCGCGATCTCCAGCACGTCGAACTGCTCTATCCGGTCGTAATCCGCCTCGTCCGCAAACACCAGCGGCAGTATGCCGGAGTTGATGAGGTTCGCCATGTGGATGCGGGCGAACGACTTGGCGATAACGCCGCGGATGCCGAGGTACAGCGGCACCAGCGCCGCGTGCTCGCGCGACGAACCCTGGCCGTAGTTGTGCCCGGCGACAAGGAACCCGCCGCCTTTGGCCTTGGCCCTGGCCGGGAACTCCGAATCCACCGGCGTCAGGCAGTAGTCGGAAAGGTACGGTATGTTGG
>JAAXZP010000328.1 GCA_012719815.1 Christensenellaceae bacterium | reverse complement strand
TCTTTCAGCAGCGCGCTCATGCCGCGCGGGCGGTGCGTCATGGACGAGGCGGCGGGCCCTCCCGCCAGGGCCGAGAGGGCCCGGTTGATATACGCCTCCGTTTTGAGCCTCTGATAGACGGCGTCGGCGGCCGCGCGCAGGCCTTCATACCGCTGCGTGTTCTGTCGTGCATGGCCGCCAGCTTCGCCCGCTGCTTTGCCGACTGCTCGTCGTATTTTAAGTCGACTGCCTTGTTTCCCTGCGCCACGGCTTACCTCCTCAGCCTGATGCCCGTCCACTGCTCGAACTGGGCCTTGGTGATGCGCTTTTTCTGCAGCAGCGCCCACGCCTGTTCAAATACGCGGCTGCTCCTGGACAGCTCATACTGGTCCACGCTCAGGTCATAGCCGCTGCGCCACTGGTCGTACGCCATCAGCGCCGCGTTGAGCTCCGCCTGGTTCTGCTGCTCCAGCGCAAAGGTGTCGGCCCTGTACTGCGTGTCCAGGTTGGCGAGGGCCAGGTTGATGTTGTCGGTGTAGTCCTGCTTCTGGCGGTTGATGTCGCCCACCGTCTTCAAAAGCGCGGTCTGGTTGCGCTGCTGCAGCGTCTGCGACGTGCCGCCCGCGCCCGACAGCCCCATGTTGGCCATGTTCTCCTTGCGCGACTGCTCGGCCAGCGCGTGTTCGGTATAGGCCTGGTTGCGCAGGGTCTGATACGCTTCCGGCGCTTTGGCGAGCTGGGCCTGATAGCTGTTGACGCTTTGGGTATACGCCGCCTCCGCCTTTTTCAGCTGCGCTTCCAGCTGGCTCTTGTACTGCTTCTCAAGGCTGGCTTTGGCCTGCTCGGGCGTCATCGCCGCTCTGCCGGTGCTCATGAGCGTCCCTCCTTCAGCTTAAGCAGCCGCGCCTCCAGCAGGTGGGACGCGTACTCGATGATATCCCCGGCGTTATCCTCCAGCAGCGCCAGCGTCTGCGCCGACAGTCCGGACAAAAACCGCTCCAGCGCGAGGTCCGCTATCTCCCGCGCGTCTTCCACGGTCAGCTTGCCGTCCGCCGACTTCTCCTTGAGGCCCTGCACCACCGTCTGCTGCAGGCTCGCCACCACGGGGTCCGCCACCTTCTCCGCCTCATACAGCGCAAAAGACAGCATCTCGCAGCGCGTCCTGCCCTTGAGCCACGCAAACGCCGCCTTCACCAGCGGGATGATGACCGCGGAAAAAAGCAGCCCCGCTATTGCTATGATCAGCTCGTTCCAATCAATCTGCATACCGATTTCCTCCGTTTTCTTTTGATGCTACACGAAGGCGTCTTTCACGATCTTTCAACCTTGGCGGCAAAATAAAAAAGCCCCCGCGCTTCGAGAACCTTTTCGGCCTTAGGGCAAACGCGGGGGCGCTTTGCGTATGTGTCAGCGGTACGAGCGCCTGAATATCTCCAGCACGTCCGCGTCGGAGAGGGGCGCCGGATCCATTTCAAACAGGCCGCCCATCGTCTCGCGGGCGTTGCAGGCGTACTTTTCCAGCTCGTCGTATCCAATGCCGTAGTCCGACATTTTAAGGCTGTCCACGCCGCAGGCCTGCTGCAACTCCGCCAGCGCTTCCACGAAATCCATCGGGCTCTTGGCGTCCGACTTGCCCAGCGCCCGCGCCATGTCGATCATGCGCTCGTCGCGCACGCCCGATTTGGCAAAATGCGTATAGTAAGCCCGGCTTACCATGATGAGCGCCGCGCCGTGCTCGATCTCCGGATGATATGCGGACCGCGCGTGCGCCAGCGAGTGCTCCGATATGCAGGACGACGTGGACTCCACCATGCCGGCCAGCGGGTTGGCCAGCGCCACGTCCTCGCGCGCCGCGACATCCGAGCCATCCTTCACCGCCGCCGCGAGGCTTTTGCCCACAAGCTCGATGGCTTTAAGCGCATAGAGGTCGCTGATGGGGTCGGCGTACTTGCAGATATACCCTGCGGTGCTGTGGAACAGCGCGGCGAAGCCCTGGTATGCCGTAAGGCGCGGCGGCACCGTCAGCATCAGCTGCGGGTCCACCACCGACAGCACCGGGAACGTCTTGTCGTACCCGAAGCCGATTTTCTCCTCGCCGTTGGTGATCACCATCCAGGGATCCGCCTCGGTGCCGGTACTCGCCGTGGTGGTGATCGCCACCACCGGCAGCGGGTCGTTGGGCACAGGCAGGCCCCTGCCGCTGCCGCCGCTCACGTAATCCCAGTAACTGCCGGGATTGCGCGCCATCACTGCGATGGCCTTGGAAGAATCTATCGCGCTGCCGCCGCCCAGACCGATCACGAAGTCGCAGCCGGCCTCCCGCGCCAGCTGCGCGCCCTCGTGCACGTGCTCGATGATGGGGTTGGGCAGTATGCGGTCGAACAGCGCGTAAGAGACGCCGCTCATGTCGAGCTGGTCCGTGAGCTGCTTTAAGTAACCGTACTTTTTGACGGACTGCCCCGCTGTGGTCACGATCAGCGCTTTTTTACCGGGCAGCGCCTGTTCGTGCAGTTCGGACAGCGCACCGCTGCCGAACAGTATCTTCGTGGGAATATAGTGGTCAAATCTCATCTTCTGTCTCCTTTATACCGTTATATGATTCGTGCTATGATATATGGTAACACCTTCAAACATGGGCAAGTCAAGTCTATATTATTAAATTTCTTGGATACGGCCGTTCCGTCACTGTGGTTCCACCGCTCTGACCGGTGCGGCGGCAGAAACTTCCCCGCAATCGCCCCCGCTCTATACATAGGCCAGCTTTGCCCCTTTCTTCCAGTTCACAAGCCCGTAGACCGAGTTCACCAGATACGCCACCCACATGATCAGCGTCGGCAGCGCCCAGGGCAGCGACGCCGGGTCGGCCACGATGACCAGCGCCCACATCACCGCCGTGATGATGTTGACCAGTATCCACAGCCACCACTGCTCCGCGTAGCACAGCGCCATCAGTATCTGGGCAAAAATCTGAAGCACCTCCGTCGAGGCGTCGAACAGCGCGCCGAAATGCGGTATCCCGGCAATCCCGTCGATGTAGGTGTAGATGGAGGCGCTGCGCTTCAGCGCGGCGGTCAGCCAGCTGTCCATGCGGCTCAGCAATAAGCCAAAAAGATAAGCCGCCAGCGCGCCGGCAGCCAGCGTGAGCAGCCACTGCCACCACCTGAGCGCTTGCATCTTCACGTACACCCGGCTTTGCGGCCTTAAGCGGCGCCGCCACGCCAGGAAGCCCACAACCTGCATCGGCAGAAAGTACACCCAATTCAGCAACATGTCGCCGTAATACCCGCCGACATACGCCAGAAAACCATATGTGGCGGAACTAATAAGCCCCCACAGGTATGTCCGGATGCTGCCCTTGGCGGCCAGCACCACGCAGAATATGCCGGTGATGGCGCTCAGCGGCGACAGCACCCAGTTCAAAAGAATGCTGCCGGCGTCCGAATAGTCGGTACCCGTCCGGGAAAACACAAGCGTGGCGGTCAGGACCAGCGCGCAGAAAACCGCCAGCCACGCCTTTTCAAATAAGGTCCAGTCTTTCAAAAGCCCACCCCGCAATATACCGCCAAAGCCAGCGCCGGTTTTATCGCAAATCGAGCGGCAGGATTTCAATATCCTGCTCTGCCGCCTTCCCCTCCGGGATATCCCGTCAGCTCCCACCAGCTCACCGCGCCGGTATTCAGCGCGTTGGCTTTTATCACCTCATAAAAGCCCGCTTTGCTGGCGTGATAATACGGGTTGACATAGAGTATGCCCAGCAGCCCCAGCGTCAGCATAGACAGCAGGTTCCAACCCAGGAAGCTTAAGTCCAGCACAAAAAGCTCCCCCTTGAAGCCTTTCGTCATGCGCATGGATATCTTAATCGCGTCGGTGGGCTTCACGGCGGGGAATTCCGAGAGTATATACGGCGTCGCAAAATAGGCATACGATTTGACGATGCCCGGAATAACGAACAGCAGCGACCACAGGAAAATAAACAGCTGCATCCACAGAATGCCGCCCAGATTGCGCCCGTAATCGTCGAAGCCGCGGCGGAACATGTCGCCGACGCTGGTTTGCCAGTCGTTGTAAATGCAGCGGGTAAACTGCGCATTCCCCACTCTGAGCGGCGCGCCGACGAGCAGATACACCAGCATTGCAATGAACCCGATGCCGACGATGAACGGCACGAAAACCTGCATCTCGTCAGGCAGCCCGAATGAGAAGTTGGGGCCGTAGGATATGTTGCTTTCTCCCCCCAGCAGAATAATCAGCAGCGCCGCACCCACGCACATGCCGTACCGCTGTTTGAACTTATACTTTGCGATCTCCTTAATCTGCGCCCGATCTATCATGGAAACCTCCATTAATGCGGCCTGCCGCATTTTTCACTTTCTGTAATTGATATTCTCCTTCACTTAAGGCGATTCCTTCCAAAGCGGCGGCGGATACAAAAAAACGCCTCCTGTGAAGGCGTTTTGTTTTGCGGAAAACCTATGGTCAAAGCTCGTTTTACCCGTGGATACGTAGCCTACCTCTTGTCAGCCGGCCGCGTGTGTTCGCCGTCCTCCTGTAATGCTACCTCTCTGGCCGCCGCGCTGAGCACGCGTTCCAGTGATACGACCTGTTGCGGCGTCAGCTCACAGCTGGACTCGGCGGCCTTCTGATACCACCGCGTCGCCTTTTTCAAATCCGCCGCGACGCCGCGCCCGTAGAAATAGCACGAAGCCACGTATTCCATCGCGGGCGCATAGCCGGCCTCCGCCGCCTTGAGATACCAGGCGAACGCCGCTTCGGGGTTGGGCGCGCCCCGCTCGCCTTCTCTTTCCATGTCGCCCATCCGGCACATGGCCTGCACATTGCCCAGCTGCGCCGCGTGCTCGTACCATACAAACGCCGCGGCAGGGTCCGCCTCCACGCCAAGCCCCCATTCCAGGCAGCGCGCGTACCCGTACTGCGCCCCCGGATGAAACATTTCCGCCGCTTCCTTATAGCAAATGGCAGAAGCTGTGTATTCGCCCATCTGGTAAAGGCTTTCGCCCAACTGATACAGTGTTTCCAGTTTCTTGTCCATTCCGAGTCTCCTAACTGTCTTCAATAACCGGCAATAGGTTTATCGGTTTTTTTTTCACAAACTCAAGCGTTTTGGCAATAAGCGAAAACTTTTGCTGCATAAAATGTGCATGGCCAAAGGACGTATTCATCGCGGAGCAAATCGTGAGTTTTACCGTAAAAGCCCATCGTTTTTTGCCTTGTCCGGCATTGCATGTTTATTCATTGTGTAGTATAATGCGGTATCGCAAATTATTTGTTTGGAGGAATATATAATAATGAAGACTCTGAAAATCATCGTCGCTGTGGTGCTCGTAGCGGGCCTTGTGCTGGCATTCGGCGCCTGCGGGAAGAAAGTCACCATCAAGGAAGGCGTGCTCACCTGGGCGACCAACGCGCAGTTCCCGCCGTATGAATACTACGAAGGCGACAAGGTTGTGGGCATCGACGCCGAAATCATAACGCTGATTGCCGAGAAGCTGGGCATGAAGGCTCAGGTGGAGGACATGGAGTTTGAATCCATCATTCCCGCGGTGCAGAGCGGCAAAGTGGACGTCGGCATGGCGGGCATGACGGTAACGGACGAGCGCAAGAAGGTCGTCGACTTCACCTCCCCGTATGCGACCGGCAAGCAGGTCATCATCGTGAAGGAAGATTCCCCCATCGCAGGCCCGGAAGACCTTGAGGGCAAGACCATCGGCGTGCAGCTGTCCACCACGGGCGACCTGTACATCACCTGGGACCTCGTGGATGAAGGCCTGGCCAACATTGAGCGCTACAACACAGGCGCTGACGCGGTGCAGGCTCTGGTGCAGGGCAAGATCGACGCGGTGGTCATCGACAACGAGCCCGCCAAGGTGTTCGTGTCCATGAACGAAGGCCTCAAGATACTGGAGACCGAGTACATCACCGAATCCTATGCGATCGCCGTCGCCAAGGGCAATACGGAGCTGCTCAACAAGATCGAGGCCGCCCTGCAGGAACTCATCAAATCCGGTGAGGTTCAGAAAATCATTGACAAATACATCAAGGCCGAATAACGCTTGACAAAGCGCGGCCCCACTGTTACCTTTTAAAGGGCAGAACGGATATTTTCACTGCAACCGGCAAGGCTGCCTCATTCGGGCAGCCTTTTCATTAACCAAAGGAGGAAGGCCGCATGGCGGATTGGTGGCAGGATTTAATCGATAAATTCACGATTGCCTTTGTCGACCACAACAGATGGAAGTTCATCACCCAGGGTCTTGCCAATACGCTGATCATCACGTTCTTTGCCGTGATCATGGGCATTGTGATCGGCTTTATCGTATCGGTCATCCGCGTCACGCACGACAAGACCGGCAAGCTCAAAGTCGGCAACGCTATTTGCCAGGTGTATCTCGCGGTAATCCGCGGCACGCCGGTGATGGTGCAGATCATGATTATCTACTTCGTGATTTTCGCCGCCGCTTCCACCAGCTACAAAATACCGCTCGCCATACTCGCATTCGGCATCAACTCGGGCGCTTACGTCGCGGAAATATTCCGCGGGGGCATCAACGCCATCGACGCCGGCCAGTTTGAAGCGGGGCGGAGCCTGGGGTGCAACTACGTCCAGACGATGTGGTATATCATCGCGCCGCAGGCTTTCAAAAACGCCATACCGCCGCTGGCCAACGAGTTTATCGTGCTGCTCAAGGAGACTTCGGTGGCCGGCTATATCGGCGTGGAAGAGCTGACGCGCGGCGCGTTCAGCATCGGGGGCAGCACTTACGACTACACGCTGCCGCTGCTCGCCGTCGCGCTCATATACCTCGCGATGGTTGTGGGGCTGTCGCGGCTGGTGGCGCTGCTGGAAAGGAGGCTGAGGCGCAGTGAACGGTAAAAACATCGCTCCCGGCGACGTATTAATCCGCGCCGTGGGCGTGAAAAAGCATTACGGCAAGATAAAGGCGCTGGACGGCGTTGACACCGAGATCCGCAAGGGCGACGTCGCGGTGATCATCGGGCCTTCGGGCTCCGGCAAGTCCACGTTCCTGCGCTGCCTTAACCTGCTGGAAGAGCCCACCGACGGCCACATCTATTTCGAGGGCGTGGACATCACCGACCCCCGGGTGGACATCAACGTCCACCGGCAGAAGATGGGCATGGTGTTCCAGCAGTTCAACCTGTTCCCGCACATGAAAGTGCTGCAGAACCTGACGCTGGCGCCCATCAAGCGGCTGAAAAAGCCGCAGGCCGAGGCGGAGGAAACCGCCATGTCGCTGCTCGCGCGCGTGGGGCTGGCCGACCGCGCCCACGCCTACCCCAGCCAGCTCTCGGGCGGGCAGAAGCAGCGCATCGCCATCGTGCGCGCGCTGTGCATGAACCCGGACGTGATGCTGTTCGACGAGCCCACTTCCGCGCTGGACCCCGAGATGGTGGGCGAAGTGCTGGGCGTGATGAAGTCGCTCGCACAGGGCGGCATGACGATGGTGGTCGTCACGCACGAGATGGGCTTTGCCCGCGAGGTGGGCACGCGCGTGATGTTCATGGACGAAGGCCGCATCGTGGAGGAAAACGCGCCGGGAGAGCTGTTCGGAAACCCGCAGTCCGAGCGCTTAAAGAGCTTCCTCGCGAAAGTGCTGTAAGACATGCCAAGCGCCCGATAATGGGCGCTTCTTTGTTTTTGGGATTGTTGGAGGTTCATTATGGGCAACATATTGACCTACGTTCAGACGGAGCTGCGCCTTTTTTCGGAGCGCCCTTTTAGCGCGGTGGACAGCCTGGTGCTGGCGGAGCTCGCCTATGTGCGCTTCGACGGCGTTGTGCCGGGCTTCCAGCGCCTCCGGCGCGGCGTACGGCTGCGCGACCTGTATAAAGCCGAGCTGATGGGCGTGCTGTTCCCCTCCCTCCCTGCGGAGGAAAGGGCAGCGATTAGCGGCGGCAGGTATCCCGCAAGCTCACAGAACCGCTATGCCCTGCTGGCCGCTGCCGCGATGAGCCCGCGTTTCCGCGACATACGGCTGCGCTTTTACGCCGAGGAGCAGGACGATGCGCGCATGCAGCAGGTCGCCGCCGTCACGTTCCTGCTGCCCGGAAGGGAGGCTTTTATCGCGTTCCGCGGCACCGATTCCTCGCTTACCGGCTGGAAGGAAGACTTCAACATGGCGCTCATCTCCCCCATACCGTCGCAGGAGGCCGCCGCGAAATATCTCGCCGCCGTGGGCCGCCGGCTCTTTTTTCGGCGCGCGCTGATGACGGGCGGCCATTCCAAGGGCGGCAACCTCGCCGTGTATGCCGCGATGACGGCTCCGCCTGAGCTGCAGAAGCGCATCGCCGCGGTGTACAACCACGACGGGCCCGGCTTCAGGACGGGCGTGCTGGACAACCCCGGCTACCGCGCCATTGAGCCACGCATCGTCAAGATACTGCCGCAGTCGTCCATCGTGGGCATGCTGCTCTCCGACAGTGACGACTACGCGGTGGTGGAAAGCCGCCGCTTCGGCCCGATGCAGCACGACGCTTTCTCATGGGAAGTGAAGGACGGCAACTTCGTGTACGCAGAAAAGCTGACGGACGGCGCCGAGTACATGAACAGGACGCTGAAAGCGTGGCTGGAATCCATGCCGGACGCGCAGCGCCAGGCGCTCATCGAAGCGTTGTTTCATGTGCTTGAATCGGCGGGCGCGGATACCATTGAAGACATAGTTGAAGGGCGCATGAAGTCCCTCCGCGCGCTGATCTCGCAATACCGCAGCCTGGACGCCGATACCAGGAAAATGATCGCCCGGCTCGTCCGCGCGCTGCTGAAACTGTCGCTGAAAAACATAAGGCGCGAAAGGGCGCAAAAAGAGAGCACGGCTCCATTATTGGAAAACTGACGCAAAAAGGCGGGGCTGCTTATAGCCGCTCCGCCTTCACATCCTCTTTCCCTATTGCTCCAGGAAATTGATCAGCTTGGCATACTCGGTGGCAAAATCTTCGGGCTGCACAACCGAAGACTTGTTGTAGCTGCCGATCTTGTACTTATCCGGATAGCGGAACATCTTAAGGCCGCTGCTGTCCACGCCGCGCACCGCCGAAGCCAGGTCGACCATCGTGCCCAGCGGCATGTCGGTGCGCACATACTGCACCAGCGCGCCCAGTATGTCCGGTATCTCGCCCACGCTGACGTTGCGCATCTCGTTGAACAGCGCTTTGAGCACCGTCTGCTGCCGCTCGATGCGCCCGTTGTCGCCGCCGGGATGGCGGATGCGCATGTAGGCCACCGCCTGCCTCCCGTTCAGGTGCAACTGGCCCGCCTTGTTGATGTTGGCTACTTTGCCGGCCGGGTCTTCGTTATTGATCTCGTTGATGTTGATGTTGAGCCATTCCAGCTCGTCCTGTTCCACTTTCACGTCCACGCCGCCCAGCGAGTCGATGATGTCTTCCATGCCGTAGAAGTTGACCACCATGTAATAGTCGGGCGTGAGGCCGAAGCTCTTCTCAAACGTCGAAAAGATGAGGTCAACGCCGCCGAAGCTGTAAGCGGCGTTCAGCTTGTTCTTGCCGTGGCCGTCGATATTCACCAGCGTGTCGCGCATGAACGAAGCCATCTTGAGCTGCTTCTTTTCGGGGTTGACGCGCAGGTACATCATCACGTCGGACCGTCCGGAGAACTTGCCCTTGTTGCGGTTGTCCACCCCCAGCATCAGTATGTCCACTTCACGCTCCGCTTTGGGAACCGCGGTGACTTTGCCCTGTTCAAAGCTGACTTCCGGCAGGCCGGCGATGTCATCTTCTTCCTCGGGCAGCTCCGCTACGCCATTGTCCACTTCCGGCTTGGCCCATATCTGCGAGAGGTTGACGGCAATCACGACGCCGCACGCGACCAGCGCCAGCACCAGTATGACAAACGTCGTCACCAGCACGCGCATCGCTTTCTGCCTCTTGGAAAGCTTTTTGGGCTTTCTCGGAGCCGGCTCCTTGGGCCTGCGCTCTACATCCACATAGATTCGATCTCTCGGTCCGTTCATGTGACCCCCTGCTGTTTCAGATGGTTGCGGCTGTCCGCCGGTATATGAGACGCGCACAGCGCGCATTCAGTTCCCGTGATTTAGTATTTCCCATGCAAAGTCAGTTGCTGCGGGCCGCTTCCGCGCCGCCGCTGGTGTACAGCACGCCCGCCTCGTCCGCCTTGTCGCTCCATACCTTCTTGTCGTCCCAGATATAGTCGCCCCTGCCGCCGCGGCACGCGACCACCAGCGGCACGCCGGCCCGTATCGCGGCGCCCTGCGGGAACACGAACAGCTCGTTGCCCTTTTCCGACCAGATAAACCAGCCGGACAGGTCCGCGTCGGTTTCGCTGATGAGCGTGGCGGGCTGCGACGACTTGGCGATGCTGATCGATATGGGTATATCCGCTTCCGGCGGCACCAGGTCGTCCACGTTGAGCTCGCCGTCTTTCGCGGTCATCAATACGCCCAGCGTATAGTCCTGCGTCACGTACACGTCCGCGCCGCGCAGCGCGCTGATGACGCGCGGGTTGGCCGAATCACTGTCCTCCTCCGTGCTGGTGGATATCACAGCCGCCTTGGGCGACACCGCCCGGGCGAATTCATCCGACGTGGCGTCCGGGTTGCCGTGGTTGCCCACCTTGAGCACGTCCGCTTTCAGGTCCGCGCCGGAGCGCATCAGGCTGGTTTCCTCGGCGAACTGCATGTCGCCCGTCAGCAGCCAGGTAAGGCCGCCCGCCTCAAGGCGCAGCACCAGCGAGTTGTCGTTGTCGTCCTCGCCGCTTAATTCCAGCGGGCCCAATACCTCGAAAACCGCCCCGGAATCCGCCGTCACCTTATCCCCCGCGGATAGCCGCATAAGGCTTACTCCCACGTCCGCCGCCAGCTTGTCCGTCTTTTCCATGTCCAGCGCGATGGCGGGCGCGTACATCATGCCGATTTCATAACGCTGCGCCAAAGCCTTCATGCCGCCGATATGGTCGCTGTGCGGGTGCGTCAGGAACACGCCGCTAAGCCGCTCCACGCCCCGCGCCGCCAGCGCGCGCAGCAGCCTGTCCCCCGCCTTCTTCGCCCCGGTGTCCACGAGAAAGCTCTGCCCGCCCAGCTGGATGAGTATCGCGTCGCCGTAGCCCACGTTCACCGCC
>JAAXZP010000327.1 GCA_012719815.1 Christensenellaceae bacterium | reverse complement strand
GGTGTATACCGCAATAATGGAGGAACTGAACCGCCAGCAGACCAACCTTGAGCTCATCGCCTCGGAAAATTTTGTGTCCGAAGCGGTGATGAGCGCGATGGGGTCGCATTTAACCAACAAATACGCGGAAGGCTATCCGGGCAAGCGTTATTACGGCGGCTGCGAATTTGTGGACGTTGTGGAGAATCTGGCCATCGAGCGGGCGAAAAAGCTGTTCGGCGCGGAGTTTGCCAACGTGCAGCCGCATTCCGGCGCGCAGGCCAACACCGCCGTTTACTTTGCGATGCTGGAGCCGGGCGATACCATTCTCGGCATGAGCCTGGCGCACGGCGGCCATTTGACTCACGGCAGCCCCGTTAACATATCCGGCAAGTACTTCAACATCGTGCCGTACGGCGTGGACGCCGAGACGGAGACCATTGATTACGAGGCGTTGCGCGCTTTGGCGCACCAGCACAAACCCAAGATGATCGTGGCGGGCGCGAGCGCTTATCCGCGCCGTCTGGATTTCAAGCTGTTCCGGGAGATCGCGGACGAAGTGGGCGCGCTTCTGATGGTGGACATGGCGCACATCGCAGGCCTGGTGGCGGCGGGCGTACACGACAACCCCGTGCCTTGGGCGGACTTTGTGACCACCACCACGCATAAGACGCTGCGCGGTCCCCGCGGCGGCATGATACTCTGCAAGGAGCAGTACGGCGCGGCCATCAACAAGGCGGTATTCCCGGGCACGCAGGGCGGCCCGCTGATGCACGTCATCGCGGCCAAGGCCGTGTGCCTGGCGGAGGCGGCTACCGACAGCTTTAAGGCGTACCAGCGGCAGATCGTTGCCAACGCGGCGGCGCTTGCGAAAAGCCTGATGGACAACGGCCTCCGTCTGGTTTCCGGCGGAACGGACAACCATCTGATGCTGGTGGACCTGACGGATAAGGGCATCACGGGCAAGGATCTGGAGGCGCTGCTGGGCCGCGCGAACATCACCGTCAACAAAAACGCCATACCGTTCGACACCCGCAGCCCGTTTATCACCAGCGGTATCCGCGTGGGCACGCCGGCTGTGACATCCCGCGGAATGGATGAAGCCGACATGCAGCTCATCGGTTCGCTGATTGCCGACGTGGTGAAACGAGGCGAGGATGCGATAGAGCCTGTCAAAGCACAGGTGCTGGAGCTGTGCGCCAGAAGGCCGCTTTACTGATATCGATATGATTGGGAAGTTCGCTCCCCAGCGGGGCGGACTTTTTGTTTTTCATACAGACACGCAACTAGTGTTCCGACAAGTAAGAGCGGATTCGAGTCATAGCAGTCAACGATAAAAACGCCGGCCGCGAGTCATACTAATATCATCAAAACGAAAAGGAGCGGCGTTTTGCTATGGATATTTCGCTGATTGTGCTGATCGGTTTTCCCGTGCTGTACCTGACAGGCAACCTGCGCAAGGCAGCCGCTGCGGCCGGCATTCGCGGCCTCGTGTTTGTGCTGTACTTTGTTATTGCCACGCTGCTCTCGCTGGTGCCGCGCATCCCGATACTCCCGGGCCTGTCGCTGGACTTGACCGGCCTGTTCATGTGCGCGGCCCCCGTTGTTTATATTTTCTGCCACCGCGGCTATTCCTATCATTTCTTTTTGGCGAGCACCATCACCGTGCTGCTGTCCGTCACATCGTTCTTTGTGACCAATACGCTGACGCTGCCGTACCTGTCGCCGATACTGGGGCTGGCGGTATCCGCTGTGGCGGTGCTGTGCCACGGAAGACGCGCGCCCGAATATGCGCCGGTCTTGGCCGGGCTTTTCGGCCTGAGCGATGCGGTCATGACGCTGCTGTCAGCCTTCGCCCGCAAAGTGGTGCTGTTTGACATCCGCACGATGGCCGCTCTGTCGTTCGCGGTATGTTTGGGCGCGTCCTATTTCTCCTTCCGCAGGAAACGGGGCCGCCATGCCGCGCCATACGGGCACCAGGATGTCCCGCCCGAAGCCAGGGCGCAGTAACGATTCCGGCAAAGCCGGCAAATGCTGCCTGGCTTTGAGATTTTTGATGCAAGGGTATAAGGATTGAACGGAAAGCTATCATGATAACCTTTCTGATCCATGCTTATGCAAAGCCTTGACAAACGATAACTGACCCTATAAAATATTATCAGCACTCGAAAACAATGAGTGCTGATAATGCGTTATATCCTTTTATTTTAAGATATTATTTATAGCGCTGGCCGTTATTGTAGTATCTGAAATTAAAAGGATTCCGGGCGCATTTTTTAATTGTCAAATGAACAGGCAAAATGTATGCGGCATTCTTCTGGCAAAGGAGGGATGGATAGAAGCATTATTTTTATCAACCAAAACAAGGCAAATCCTGGTGTAAAAGCAGCTGGCCTGCATGGGGGACAATGCTGAATTGGTTTCTTTTCGTTTAGGCGCTTCCATTGCCCTGTATGAAGGCTCAAGTGGGACAAGTGCAGACACTTAAGGGAAGTTTGAGCTGCCCGGCGACAGCGGTATAAGGGGGAAACTCTCTTAAAATGTTTGTCTGTTCAAAATTACATTGGGAGGAGGTTTTGGTATGATATTAAACAGAATACGGAATGTGGCGTTTTTGAGTACCTATCCTTCAAGAGAATGTGGTCTTGCAACCTTTACCCAGGATCTTGTGCGGGAACTTGACAAAATAAAGCTCCTGAATAGTCCCAAAGTGATTGCTGTGAGCGACGGCAATTATAATTACAGCGACAGAGTCATCATGGAACTCTGGCAGCACGACAGGGAAAGCTATATCAGTACCGCAAAATCTGTCAACAATTCAAATATTGAGCTTCTCGTGATTGAGCATGAATACGGCATATTTGGCGGGGAAGCAGGCGAGTTTATCCTTGATTTTATTGATAACCTGCAGATACCTTTTATCACGACATTACATACCGTGCTTCCCAATCCGTCTGAGAAACAGAAGGAGATACTGAAGCAATTGGGCAAAAAAAGCGCCAAGATTGTCACGATGGCCAAAAACACCAAGCCCATTCTTCAAAAAATCTACGATATCGATCCTTTGAAGATTGAAGTGATACACCACGGCGTGCCATACAGGGCGCTGGCGCCGAGAGAAAAGCTGAAGGAGAGATACGGTTTTTCGGGCAGAAGTGTTGTCAGTACATTTGGACTGCTGAGCCCCGGCAAGGGACTGGAATATGGAATCGAAGCCATTGCCAAGGTTGCCAAGGAACATAAAGATATTATTTACCTGATACTGGGCCAGACGCACCCCTGCGTGAAACAGGAGTCCGGCGAAACGTACAGGGAAAAGCTCGTCGCCATGGTCGACAGACTGGGAATAAGGGAGCATGTCAGATTTGTTGACAAATACCTCACCAAGGATGAGATTATACATTATCTGCAGCTGTCGGATATCTATATGACCCCGTACCTTGGAAAGGACCAGGCGGTCAGCGGAACCCTGGCTTATGCCGTGGGATACGGCAGGGTGATTATATCGACGCCGTACAGTTACGCAAAGGAAATGCTTGCTGACGGCAGGGGGCTTTTGGCGGAGTTTAATGATTCCGATTCATTGGCAAGGCATATCAGGTATGTTCTCCGGAACCCTGAAGCGAAGAGGGAAATGGAGAAACGGACTTTGAGCATCGGCAGGACAATGATGTGGGACAGCGTCGCCAATCATTATACAAAGCTGATTATCGACACGCTTGACCAGATGAAGTATACCGACAGCAGCGTGGTGATCTGATGGGAATATTCGCTGTAAAGAATGCGGTCAGGGACGACCATATCTTCCGGCTCACCGATGATACGGGGATGCTGCAGCACTCGAAATACTCTCTGCCGGACCCGAAATACGGCTATACCACCGATGACAATGCCAGGGCTTTGATTATGGCATTGATGCTGTTTGAAAAATACAGGCAGAAAAAATACCTAGATCTTGTTTACCGATATGCTTCCTTTTTGCTCAATGCCCAGAACGAAAGGGGCAGATTCAGAAACTTTTTGGGGTACGACAGGAGGTGGCTGGAGGAGGAAGGTTCGGAGGACTGCTTCGGAAGATGCCTGTGGGCGCTGGGATTTGCGCTTTCCGGCAGGCACACGCCCGGGGGAGTTAAGGAAGGCCTTTCCCACATGCTCAAAAAAGCAATGCCGCATGTGAAGGCTTTGGCCTTTCCCCGGGCAAAAGCCTATTCCATTATTGGCCTTGCCTGTCTTGAGGGCGAGGATATAAAGGAACTTGCTCTGGAACTGGCGCAGTCCCTTTGCCGTCAGTACGACGAGCATAAGGACGGGGAATGGAAGTGGTTTGAGAACAGCGTCACGTACTGCAACCATGTTCTCCCGTGGTCACTGATTAGGGCGTATCGGGCTCTCGGTGAAAAGAGGTTTCTGGATACAGCCGAGGAGAGCCTGGAGTTTCTGGGCAAGGTTACCTTCAGGGATGGATATTTCAAGCCTGTAGGATGCAAGGGATGGCTGGAAAAAGGAAGAATACCGGCAGAGTTCGATGAGCAGACTGTGGAAGCCTGCGAAGGCGTGTTGGCTTATCTAGAAGCATATGAGGCGACAGGTAAAGGGGAATACCTGCAGAAGGCTGAAAAATGCCATCAATGGTATGAGGGCATGAATTCCAAAGGCATCAGCCTTGTCAACAAAGAAGAGGGAGGCTGCTTTGACGGCCTGACACCGGATGGATTAAACCTCAACATGGGAGCTGAAAGCCTTGTGTCGTATATGATCTCATGTTTAAAGATATCAGAGTGCAGAGAGCAGCGCAAATCGGCCATCCGTTAGGCAGGGCAATTGCTCGGAATATGTTTATACAGAGCGGCAGGGCATGTCGCATGATTTCACGGCCCTGCCGTTTTTGTATGTCTTAAAGATTACCTCCAACGGTTAGCAGTTGCCGCATTCCATGAAAACAAACTCTGGTGCATCCCCGCAAAATGCGCTATAATACCCACTATGTCCAGGGAAGGCAAAAGCGCGTTGTTTGAGGTGAAAAGCGTGGCTGCCGGGAGCCCGGCGGCGCTGGCGGGGATTCAGCCCGGCGATCAAATCATATCGATAAACGGCGAGCCGCTGATTGACTACGTCGACTACGTCTATTTCTGCGCGCAAGAGAAATTGCGCTTTTATGTGCTGCGCGGAAGCAGCAAACTTAAGCTCCGCGCCCGCAACGATGACGGCGGGGACCTCGGGCTGGAGTTTACGCAGCCGCTGCTGGGCAAAAAGCGGGTGTGCGGCAACCGGTGCATATTCTGCTTTGTGGAGCAGTTGCCCAAAGGCATGCGCAGGAGCCTGTATCTTAAGGACGAGGACTGGCGCTATTCGCTGGTGTTCGGCAACTATGTGACGCTGTCTGACATCAGCAAAAAGGAGTTCAGGCGGATTTTAAGGCGCAAGGCGTCGCCGCTGTATATATCCGTGCATACCGTGGATGAGGCGCTGCGCCGCCGCATGCTGGGCAACCCGCGCGGCCTTGCCATCCGGCCGATGCTGCGGAGAATCGCCGCGGCGGGTATACGCTTTCACGCGCAGGCGGTGATCTGCCCCGGCTACAACGACGGCGCGAAGCTGGAGGAGACGTTCCGGTTCCTTAAAGCGCTGTATCCCGCGGCGATGTCGCTCGCCGTGGTGCCCGTGGGCCTGACCGGCCACCGGGAGGGCTTAACGCCGCTTGAGTCCGTCACCCCGGAGATGGCGCGGCGCACCATCAAAGAGGTTGAAAATTGGCAGAAAGAATGTTTAAATAGTATCGGTACGCGGTTCGTGTTCGCATCGGACGAGTATTATCTGCGCGCCGGGCTGCCGCTGCCGGCTGCCGAGGAGTACGAGGACTATTGCCAGATCGAGAACGGCGTGGGCCTGGTCGCACGGTTGCTGTCGCAGGCGGACGAGGCGCTGGAAGGCGCACAGCCCGGCGGTCTTCGGCATGTGAGCCTCGCCACCGGCATAGACGCGCTGCCCATTGTGCGCGAGCTGGCTGAGCGGGCCGGGCAGAAGCTGGGCGTGCGCGTGAGCGCGTATGCCGTGGATAACCTGACGTGCGGCGGCGGCGTTACGGTGGCGGGCCGGTTGGGCGGCCGCGACTTGCTGCGCGCGCGCAGGGGCAGGGAACTCGGCGAACGGCTGCTGATACCCGCCGTGGCGCTGCGGGACGACGGCGGCTTTCTGGACGATATGACGCTTTCGGAATTGGAAGAGTCGCTCGGCGTGCCGGTGTTTCCGGCAGCGGATGCCTATGATCTGATAAGC
>JAAXZP010000326.1 GCA_012719815.1 Christensenellaceae bacterium | reverse complement strand
GGCTTACATGGTCACCGATACCGATAAGATGGAAGCAGTGCTGGATGATCCGCTGATTCTCATCACCGATAAGAAGATCTCCAACGTGCAGGAGATTCTGCCCATACTCGAGCAGGTTGTCCAGGCCGGCAAGAAGCTGCTCATTATCGCTGAGGACGTGGAAGGCGAAGCGCTGGCGACCCTTATCGTCAACAAGCTGCGCGGCACCTTCACCTGCGTTGCGGTTAAGGCTCCGGGCTTCGGCGACAGGCGTAAAGCGATGCTGCAGGATATCGCGATACTGACCGGCGGTCAGGTTATTTCCGAGGAGCTGGGCCTTGAGCTCAAGGAAGCCAAGCTCGACATGCTGGGCAAAGCCCGCCAGGTCAAGGTGGACAAGGAGAACACCACCATCGTGGAAGGCGCCGGCGACCCGTCCGAAATCAAGGCGCGCATCAACTCCATCAAGTCGCAGATCGAGGAGACGACCTCCGACTACGACCGCGAGAAGCTGCAGGAGCGCCTGGCGAAGCTGGCTGGCGGCGTCGCTGTGATCCAGGTTGGCGCGGCGACCGAGACCGAGATGAAGGAAAGCAAGATGCGCATCGAGGACGCGCTGGCGGCAACCCGCGCGGCTGTGGAAGAAGGCATTGTGCCGGGCGGCGGTATCGCGCTGCTGCACTGCACCAAGGACCTCCAGAAGTTGGTCGACAAGGCGGAAGGCGATATCAAGACGGGTATGCAGATCGTGTTGCGTGCGCTTGAGGAACCGCTCCGTCAGATCGCCAGCAATGCCGGCCTTGAGGGCAGCGTGATCGTGGAGAGGATCAAGGCTCAGGATGACATCAACTACGGTTACGATGCGGCGAAGAATGAGTACGGCGATCTGGTGGCCAGGGGCATCATCGACCCGACCAAGGTGACCAGAAGCGCGCTGCAGAATGCGGCGTCCATCGCGTCGCTGCTGCTCACCACCGAGAGCATCGTGACGGATATCCCGGAAGAGAAGCCGGCTGCGGGCGGTGCGCCGGGCAACATGCCGATGTATTAATCCATAAGCGACAAGGCGTCGGGAGTTTACCTCCCGGCGCTTTTTTGTGGGCGCATTCCGAATAAAGCATGGTCAAGCCGGCGCCGCTGTATTATAGTGTGATTGAGAAAGTACGCTTGATAAAGCGGCTGCTGCGATTCAGGAAAGGAGATAACGCTGCTCAGCCTATGAAGATTGTTGTACTGGATGGATACACTGAAAACCCCGGGGACCTGTCCTGGGACGGCCTGGCTGCGCTGGGGGACCTCACGGTTTACGACCGCACTCCGGCGGACAGCATCGTGCAGCGCATCGGGGACGCCGAGGCGGTTTACACCAACAAGACGCCGCTGACGGCCGAGACCATTACGGCATGCCCGAATCTTAAATTCATCGGTGTGCTCGCGACGGGCTACAATGTGGTGGATGTCGCGGCGGCGAAGCAGCGCGGCATACCCGTCTGCAACGTGCCGGCCTACGGAACGGCGGCGGTGGCCCAGTTTGCCTTTGCCTTGCTGCTGGAGATATGCCATCACGTGGAGCACCACAGCGAAGCCGTCCATCAGGGCCGGTGGACGCGCAGTGAGGACTGGTGCTTCTGGGATTACCCTCTGATTGAATTGGCGGGCAAGACCATGGGCATCATCGGGTTCGGGCGCATCGGGCAGGCCACGGGCCGCATTGCGCTGGCGATGGGCATGAAGGTACTGGCGTATGACCCGCACAGGAACCCCGCGCTGCAAAGCGACAATCTGCGTTATGCGGAACTGGACGAGCTGCTGGCCGAGTCCGACGTGATTGCGCTGCACTGCCCGCTGTTTCCCGAAACGCAGGGCATTATCAACAAAGATTCCATCGCGAAGATGAAGGACGGCGTGATTATACTGAACAACAGCCGTGGAGGGCTGATCGTAGAGCGGGACCTGGCGGACGCGCTGAATTCCGGCAAGGTGTACGCGGCAGGGCTGGACGTGGTGTCCACGGAGCCCATCCAGCCGGACAACCCGCTGCTGAAAGCGAAAAACTGCCTGATTACGCCGCATATCAGCTGGGCGCCCCGGGAGAGCCGCAAGCGGCTGATGGACATCGCCGTGGAAAACCTGGCGCAGTTCATGAAGGGGACGCCGATAAACGTTGTCAACACCTGAATCGGAAAGGTGGTTATAGAATGCCTCAGATTGTCGATTTGACGGCGGATATGTACGACTGCGCGCCGGCGTTCCCAACGGATCCAAAGCTGGCGATATCATGGCACTGCACGTTGAACACGGGGTGCTACAACCTGTCGGTTGTGAAGATGTCGACGCATCAGGGCACGCACATCGATGCGCCGCTGCACATGATTGAAGACGGCGAAGCTATTGATCAAATACCTCTGGACCGGCTGATTGTGCGTGCGGTGAAGGCGGATTTGACTTACAAAAAGCCCCGGGAAAGGATAGCGATCAAAGACCTGCTTCCTTTCGAGAAGCACATCGACGCGGGCTTAAGCGTGCTGATGGATACCGGCTGGGGGAAAGTGTACCCGAAGGAGGCGTATTTCACGGACCATCCGAGCATCACGCTGGAGCTGGCCGAGTGGTTTGCGAACAAAGGCGTGGGCATTGTGGGCATGGATATGCCCAGCCCGGCGGCGGAGGACTGGAAAAGCGTGCACGTGGCCATGCTGAGCAAAGGTACGCTCATTGTGGAAGGGCTTGCGAACCTTGATAAGCTGGGTGGCGAGCCGTTTACGTTCTTTGCGATTCCGCTCCGGCTCAGGCAGCGCGACGGGTCCCCGATAAGGGCTTTCGCGATGCTGGACTAAAGCCCAACTGTCCCGATATGCTGCCGCGGGCGCGATTTGAAAAACTCTGGACTTATCTGCGCCAGATAGGGTAATATAACCATATGGTATTATTCGGGCCCGCGGGCAATTCGGACAGTTTTTACGCAGAGGGGCACAAGAGCACGGTCGAGACATTTGCGTGGATCACGGCGATGGGCCTTGACGCGTATGAGTACTCTTTCGGGCGCGGCGTGCGCCTGGGCGAGGCAATGGCGAAAAAGATCGGTGCGGAAGCGGCGGCGCATCATGTGACGCTGTCGGTACACGCGCCGTATTATGTCAACCTCGCGACGGAGGATGCCCAAAAGGCTGAAAACAACCTGCGCTATTTCGTGCAGTCCGCCACGGCGGCGAAATGGATGGGCGCGCGGCGCATCGTGTTTCATGCGGGCACGCAGGGTACGCTCCCTCGCGAGGAAGCTCTCGCGCGCACCCGGGCGGCGCTTATGGACGTGATCGCGGCGCTGGACGAGGCGGGCGTGGGCGACATCGAACTGTGCCCCGAGACGATGGGCCGCGCCAAACAGATCGGCGACGTGGACGAAGTGGTGGAGCTGTGCCGCCCGGACGAGCGGCTGGTGCCGGCAGTAGACTTCGGTCACCTGCACGCGCGGGGCCGCGGCGCACTGAACGAGGAAGCGGATTTCGCTGCGGTGCTGGACAAGCTGGAAAACGGTTTGGGCGGTTACCGTGCCCGGCGGTTCCACGTGCATTTCTCGCGCATCGAGTATACCGCGGCGGGGGAGAAGATGCACCGCACATATGATGAAGCGGACTACGGCCCGGACTTTGAGCCGCTGGCCCGGCTCATCGTGAAAAGAAATCTTGAGCCCATCGTCATCTGCGAATCGCGCGGCACGATGGCTGAGGATGCGGTGATATTAAAGCGCATATACACGGAGGCTTTGGCGCTTGAGAGTTGACAGGCTCAGAGAGGACATGACGGCGTTTCATGCGGATGCCGCGCTGATCACGGCGCCCGAGAACGTGGCTTATTACTCGGGCTTTACCGGCGTCAGCAGCCAACTTTTGATCACGCCGAACGAGGTGCTGTTCTTCACCGATTTTCGCTATGTGGAGCAGGCGCAGAAGGAAACGGACTGCGACGTGGTGGAAACCAAAGGCGACACGCGCATTGAGGTGATATTCGAGCAGGCCAAAAAACGCGGCGTGCGTCGTATCTGCGTGGATCTTTCAGGCGTGTCTTATAGCGCATACCAGGCTTATTTGAAGCATATCGCTCCGGAAGATATCGTGGACCTTTCGGATGCGATTATGAGGCAGCGCTCCGTCAAGGACGAGGAGGAGCTTAAGCTGATCGCCAAAGGCGCGGAGCACAACGACAGGCTGTTTGCACACCTCTGCGCCTTGATAAAGCCTGGAATAACGGAATACGACATCAAGGCGGAGCTGGTGTATTATATGCATAAGCACGGCGCGGAAGTAGCATTTCCGCCCATTGTGGCGTCGGGCGAGCATTCCAGCCTGCCGCACGCCACG
>JAAXZP010000325.1 GCA_012719815.1 Christensenellaceae bacterium | reverse complement strand
CATTGACCCTTCGGAGAACCCGATTGTCCAGATCGCCAAGAATGTGGGCCCGGCTGTCGTGGGCGTGACGGTGAGCGTCAGACAGCAGACCTCCTGGCAGCAGGATGAGCAGGAGAGAGTAAGCGGCTACGGTACAGGCATCATCATTAGCGAGGAAGGTTATATTGTAACCAACAACCATGTGATAGCCGGCAGCGATTCCGTGAAGGTAACGCTTATCGATGGAAAGGATTTTCCTGCCAGGGTTGTGGGGGCGGATGCGACGACGGATATCGCTGTGCTGAAAATAGAAGCGACCGGCTTGACCGTCGCGGCGCTGGGCGACTCGGATAAGCTGCAGGTGGGCGAAACGGTGGTCGCCATCGGTAACCCGCTGAGCAGCAAGTTGGCGGGCAGCGTGACTGCGGGTATCGTTTCGGCAGTGGGCCGAGAGATATCCACAAACGGTTACAGCCAGAAATATATACAGACCGATGCGGCGATCAATCCCGGCAACAGCGGCGGCGCGCTGGTGAATATCCGCGGCGAGGTTATCGGCATCAACACGCTCAAGAGCTATCTGGCGGGATATGACGATTACGGCATGCCCATCGGCACCGAGGGCATCGGCTTTGCGATTCCCATTAACACTGCAAAGCCCATCATAGAGCAGCTGATCGCGACGGGCAGAGTGGTGCGACCCGGCATCGGCATTTCCTGCCTGGTGGACGAAACGAACCAGTTTAATCCACCCGGTTCGCCTGAAGGCGTTACGGTGGTGAAAGTGGTGGATGGCGGTCCGGCGGACGTGGCAGGCTTGCAGCCGGGCGACATCATCACCGCGGTGGACGGTCAGGAAGTAAAAACGGGGGACGAACTGACATCGATACTGCATGAGCACGCAGTAGGAGACAAAGTGGAGCTGAACGTCTGGCGTAAAGGACAGAACTACCGTGCTATAGTGGTCGTCGGAGATCTGAATAAAATGTCTGAATAAAATGTAATGTGATTTTAGAAAAAGCCCCGCATTGGGATTTGCCAAAGGCAGTCCGGTTCGGGGCTTTTCTTCCGGGCTAAAGGTCGTCTGCATCCTGGACAGGCTTCCCGCCGTCCCGGGGGCGTCCGGTGTAGCTGCCCAGCGGATCTGCCGGGCTGGGCTCAAACTTCAGTTCGCTATTCCGGACTTTATTTTTGCGTTTCATCGGCTCACCTCCGCCAATATGTTGCCCGGGCAGTTCTCGTAATATGAATTAAATATTCGTTTTATAAGATTAAAGGATTGAGTTTGTTATGGGGGTAAACATGGGTCAAGCCAATGATAATCAGGCCAAGCTAACAATTGCATTATTCGCAGTATATTCAGTGATTTTAGTGTGGGTGATCATATTCAAAACACAATTTTCTTTCAGTGATTTGCCTCAGTACAGAGAAATAAACCTGATACCTTTTGCCGGTTCGGGCATTAAGAACAGCCAGCTGGATTTCAAAGAGATACTTTGGAATGTGCTTATATTCATACCTTTTGGTTTGTATTGGAGCTTAATTAAACAGAACTGGCCGTTCTGGAGAAAGATTTTGATTATAGCAGGCGTCAGCCTGTTGTTTGAGCTTGCTCAGTTCGCATTTGGCATAGGCGGCTCTGATATAACGGATTTAATCAGCAATACGCTGGGAGGCGCTATCGGAATCGGACTATATGCCGCGCTTTTTAGGCTGCTGAAAGAAAAAACGCATAAAGTTCTCAACATAGTCGGATTAATCGGAACGATAGGCGTTGTACTGCTGGTGCTGTTTGTTGTGTTCTTTTTCACTCATTAACGCAATGGCTGCATTTCCAAGTGTATCAGTCTCCGGTCTGCACCGTCAGTGTTTGCCCGTCGCTGAAAAACAGTATATCGCCGGCTTCGTCGGTCCGGTAGACTTTTGCGCCAGCCGCTTCAAGCCGCTCCAGCGTCTCCTGGTGGGGGTGGCCGTATTTGTTATCCCGGCCGCAGCTGATCACGGCGTACTGTGGGGTAACGGCGTCGAGGAACGCCTGTGATGAGCTGGTCGACGAGCCGTGGTGCGCCACCTTGAGCACGTCGGCGTCCACATAATAGTATGCGTCCAGCACCCTGGTTTCCGCCCAATTCTCCATATCGCCTGTGAACAGGAATTCGCTGTCAAAAAAATCAAGGAATATTACGACGCTCTCGTGGTTTGCGTCCTTATCCGCGTCAGCGTCCGGCGATACCACGGTACAGCGGGCGTTGCCCAAAGAGAATTCGTATCCCGCATAAGCTTCGTTGCCGGGAATGCCGCGGCTGTTGATGACATCCATCAGGTTTTTGTAGACAGCGGACTGTATTTCCATGTCGGGCATCAGCACCTGGCCGATATCGTAATGCTCGATCAGAGTGCGCATACCGCCGATATGGTCGGCGTGGGGGTGGGTGGCGACCAGGATATCGATATCCGTAATACGTCGCTCGTCCAGTTCCTCCCGGATGGCGTCCGCACCTGGTGACTCGCCTGCATCGATCAGCATCGTTTCGCCGGTGCTCAAATAAATCAGCGCGCTGTCTGCCTGGCCCACATCGATAAACAACACCGCCAGCCCGAGCTGGCTGCCCGTGCCAAGGACGGGTTCTTCGCGGCCCAACTCTATATAATAAATAGTAAGCAAAATGGCTGCTATCAGGACAATAGCGAATAGAAGCAGGCGGAGGATGCGTTGTTGGCGCTTGTTTGATTTCATAAAACGATATCCTTTAATGCCGGAATAACATATCCATAGTAACTGCGCCGGATATTTCATGTCAAGCGGCGCAAAGCGCTGTGCAAAGCGGTATTGCAATGCTCTGATCTTGAGTAATAAAAAAGTCATATTTTACTCACCGAAATGCGTTGACAAAAGCGATGAGAGTTTGGTACTATATCTGAGCGCTCTGAAAACGGGTTTGCGAAAAAAGAACGATGAAAGGCATGAAAGCAGGCGAAACAGCCGGCGGGAAGTATCGGAAAACGAGCTGGAGATCCTGCCAGGAAATACAAGCCGTACACCGTTGACAAAGCTGTAGCGCGTATGGTAACATACGAACCCGCGCCTGACAAAACGCAGGCGAGCGCAGGGCATAAAGCGAGCAGCGATAGGCCCTGGCTGAGCAAAACGGGTATTGACAAATACGAGTGTATTTGTTAATATACAATTCCGTGCCGGGTAGGCCGGCACAGGAAAAAGGGACCTTGAAAATAACATACAGCACTATACAAGACGCTATGTTTGTGCAAAGGGGCCCGGACAAACTGTAAGCGAGTAAGCTTGCGATTAGTTTGTAAAACTGGCGAAAAAATCGCTGGAATAGTTTTAAACTAAGAGTTTGATCCTGGCTCAGGACGAACGCTGGCGGCGTGCTTAACACATGCAAGTTGAACGGAGGCTTTGTTTTCGGACGAAGCCTTAGTAGCGGACGGGTGAGTAACGCGTGAGCAACCTACCTTTGTGAGGGGGATAACAGCTGGAAACGGCTGCTAATACCGCATGAGACCACGACCCCGCATGGGGACGAGGTAAAAGAGGAAACTCGCACAGAGATGGGCTCGCGTCCCATTAGCTAGTTGGTGAGGTAACGGCTCACCAAGGCGACGATGGGTAGCCGACCTGAGAGGGTGATCGGCCACACTGGAACTGAGACACGTTCCAGACTCCTACGGGAGGCAGCAGTGGGGAATATTGGGCAATGGGCGAAAGCCTGACCCAGCAACGCCGCGTGAGCGAGGAAGGCCTTCGGGTTGTAAAGCTCTGTTGCCTGCGAAGAAGGGCCCTGTCAGGAAATGGGCAGGGTTTGACGGTAGCAGGCGAGGAAGCCCCGGCTAACTACGTGCCAGCAGCCGCGGTAATACGTAGGGAGCGAGCGTTGTCCGGAATTACTGGGCGTAAAGGGTGCGTAGGCGGCATGGCAAGTCAGATGTTAAATCCCCGGGCTTAACCCGGGAGCTGCATTTGAAACTGTCGTG
>JAAXZP010000324.1 GCA_012719815.1 Christensenellaceae bacterium | reverse complement strand
GCCATGATGAGCGCAAACATTACCTGCATCACGTATTGCTGGAACGCCATCAGGTCGCCCACCTGCGTCGTGCCGGCATCCACCAGCCGTCCGCCGAACCACAGCACCGCCACCGTCGCGAGGTTCAGCACTACCATGATTGCGGGGAACATCAAGCTCATCCAGCGATACGCCGCCACCGACGTATTAGTGAGGTCCTTGTTGGCTTCGTCAAAGCGCTGCTGCTCGTACTGCGTCTTGTTGAACGCGCGGATCACGCGAATTCCCGTCAGGTTCTCGCGCAGCACCAGGTTCACCCGGTCCACCTTTTGCTGCAAAGACTTGAACAGCGGCATCACCTTCAGCGCGATGCCCAGTATCACCGCAGAAATCAGAACCACAATCACGATAATCAGCCACGACAGCCCGGCGTCCTTGCGCAGCGCCATCACAATGCCGCCCGCCGCCGTAATGGGCGCCGCCAGCAGCATCGAGAGTATCATCACCATCACGTTCTGTATCTGCGTCACGTCGTTGGTGGACCGCGTGATCAGCGACGCGGTGCCGATCCTGTCAAACTCGGCCAGCGAAAAGCCCTCCACCGTCCTGAATATGTCCCGCCTCAGATCCCGCGCAAACCCCACGGCCGTTTTGGACGCAAACAGCCGCGCGATCACGGTGCACACCGTCACCACCAGCGTAAAGCCCAGCATCAGCAGGCCGGTCCTGACGATGAAGCCGATATCCCGGCCCACAACGCCCCTGTTAACGATGTCCGACATCAGGTTGGGCAGGTAAAGCTGGGAGAGCGCCTGCACCGCGGTCATAGCCACCACGACCAGCGCCTGCCATCCGTAAGGCTTCAGATATTTCAAAAGTTTTCCCATAATGCTCCCCGAAGTGAAATTTTATTTCTCCAGAATGCCGATGATCTTATCCAGCATCCAGTCAAAATACCTGTCGTCGTCCCCGCCGGGCGCCATGCCGTGCAGGCCCCGGAAAAAATGCCCCAGTATGTTGGTGGTATACAGCCTCATCGCCATCTCCGGCTCGGCGGCGAGCAGCCCCGCCTCGTGCATCGCCGTAAAATACGTAAGAAGGCTGCTCTGCGCCATCTGCTCGCTTTTGCGCACGTTCCTCTCCGGCGTGGACCCGCGAAATTTGTCGCGCAGCACCATCCGGATCAGCGGCGCATTCTTTTTGTATGTATTCAACATATCGTAGGCGATATGCCTAAGGTCGGTCCGAAGGTCGTATGTGACGCCGTTTTTCAGGTAATCCTCCATCGTATAGGGGTGAAAACAGTGGCGCAAAGTCTCCTCAAACAGGCTCCGCTTGGATTTGAAATGCCGGAAAAGCGTCACCTCGGAAACGCCCGCCCTCAGCGCAATCTATCTTGTCGTGGCCGACGGGAACCCCGTTTGCTCAAACAGTTCCCGCGCCGCCTCCATGATCTTCTCCCTGGTTCCCATCTCTCCCCCCTGAATACAGCCGAGAAAGTAAGCACTTGCTTACATTATGTCAATCCGGAGCCGTTGTCAACGGGCGTTATTAAATTGTTTACAGTTTATTCAACGAATCTTTCGCTTTATCACGGCCGTCCGCAGCCCGCCCATGTTGCGCCGCCCTGCCCCGCACTTTATAATGAAAACAAACGGGTTTCGGCGTCGCGGCGCGATGCGCCGCCAAACGGGCAAACGTTGCGGTTGCTTAAGCGTCCGGGAAAGCAGCAGAGCGGTTTAATGAAAAACATCGTCAGAAAAGCGGATATCATACTGTTTATACTGCTCATCGCGGCAGCGGCGGCGGGCATCGTGCTGATGAGCGGCGCGGGCTCGGGCTCCGTCGCCGTGGTGCGCGTGGACGGAGTGGTCACAAGACAGGTGGATCTTGGCGTCGACCAGACGTTTCGGGTGGGCGACGTCCAGCTTCAGGTGAAGGACGGCGCCATCGCGTTCATCGCGTCCGACTGCCCCAATAAGGAGTGCATCCATGCGGGCTGGCTCAAAAGCCCCGGCTCCAGCGCGGCATGCCTTCCCAACCGCGTTTCCGTCACCATAGAAGGCACGGGCGAACAGCAGGAGGTGGACACCGTTGCGGAGTAACTTCTCAGCCCGCCGTATCGCCACGCTGGGCGCGCTGCTCGCCATATCGCTGGTGCTCTCCATTGTGGAGAGCATGCTGGGCGCGCTGGTGCCGCTGCCCATCCCCGGCGTCAAGCTGGGCCTCGCCAACATCGTGTTCATGTTCATACTTGTGTATTTCTCGCTGCCGTCTGCGCTGGTCATCGCCGTTCTGCGCACGTTCCTTGCGGCGCTGCTGACGGGCGGGCTGTCGATGTTCCTGTTCTCCGCGCCGGGGGCCATCCTCAGCATACTGCTGATGTGGGTTGCCATGCGCTTTGTCCCGCCGCTCAGCCTGGTGGGCGTGTCGATGGCGTGCGCGGTGGCGCACAACCTGGCCCAGGTCTGCGTTGCGGTGCTGATCACCGGCGAAGTCAACCTGTTCTATTACGCGTTTGTGCTGATCGCCGTTGGCGCGGTGTCCGGTTCCATCACCGGCATCGTCGCCGGCGCCACTTTCGGCCGCGCGGCAGGCGCGCTGCGCATTAAAGAGCAGGCGCCGCATATACTACAATCAAACCAGGGAGGTGCCAGATGAACTACTTTCCGTATCTATATTGGGACCCGACACTACTGCTGATGATCCCCGGCATCATCGTGGCCATCTGGGCACAGGCCAGGGTTAACAGCGCTTACAATACCTATTCCAGAATGCCCGTGATGAGCGGTATCACCGGCCGCGAAATGGCGGCGCGCATACTCTCTTCCCACGGCATCCAGGGCGTGCAGATCGACGTATCCTCCGGCGTGCTCACCGACAGCTACCACCCCTTAAAGCGCACGCTCAGCCTGTCCGAGGCCAACTACTCAGGGAGCTCGGTGGCAGCCGTCGCGGTGGCCGCGCATGAATGCGGGCACGCGCTGCAGCACGGCTCCGGATATCTGCCGCTCAAAATCCGTAACGCCATCGCTCCCGTTGTCAGCTTTGCGTCTTACCTGTTGTGGCCGCTGCTGATATTCGGCATCCTGCTCGGGTACGCCAACACGCTCTCCATCGTGGTGTATATCTTCCTCGGCATATTCGTGTTCCAGTTGATCACGCTGCCCGTGGAGTTCAACGCGTCCCGGCGCGCTCTCGCCGCGCTGTCGGCGCAGAACATGCTCACCGAAGAAGAGCTGTACGGCGCGCGGAAGATGCTGAATGCCGCCGCGCTCACCTACGTGGCCGCCACTTTGACCGCGCTGCTCAACGTGCTGCGCTTCGCCATGCTGTCAAACAGAAGAAAGTAACCCAAAAACCGCAGTTGGTCCTATTGTCTAATGCTCACTGAAACACTATAATATGACTAATATGACTGTTGGCGTTCCATGGTAAAAGGCCGTGCCACCCCTTTTCGTTTGCCGGCCGGCTCACACGGCTGCGGGGCGGCGAGGATAAAATATTGAGGAGGAAAACGATGAACAAGATCGACCGGCTGTCCATCAACACCATACGCGTGCTCTCTGCGGAAGGCGTGCAGAAAGCCAACAGCGGCCATCCCGGCCTGCCGCTCGGCGCTGCGCCGATGGCGTACACGCTGTGGTCACGGCACTTAAAGCACAACCCCAAAAACCCCAAGTGGCCGGACAGGGACCGCTTTGTGCTGTCCGCAGGCCATGGCTCCATGCTGCTGTATTCGCTGCTGCACATATTCGGCTACGACGTCACCATCGACGACCTTAAAAACTTCCGCCAGCTGGGCTCCAGAACGGCGGGCCATCCGGAATACGGCCACGCGCCCGGCATCGAGACGACCACCGGCCCGCTGGGCCAGGGCATTGCCAACGCCGTTGGTATGGCTATGGCAGAGGCGCACCTCGCCGCCATGTTCAATAAAGACGGCTACAACGTGGTCGACCACTATACCTACGTGCTCTCGGGCGACGGCTGCCTGATGGAAGGCGTCGCTTCCGAAGCCTGCTCGCTTGCCGGCACGCTGAAGCTGGGCAAGCTGATCCTTTTGTACGACCGCAACAAAATCACCATCGAAGGCGAAACCGACTTCACGTTCGACGAGGACGTCGCAAAGCGCTTCGAAGCCTACGGCTGGCAGGTATTGCACGTCGAAGACGGCAACGAAGACATCGACAGCATCGACAGGGCTATCGCCGAGGCCAAGGCGGAAAAAAACAGGCCCTCCATCATCATTATCAACACCGCCATCGGCTACGGCTGCCCGCCCGTGCAGGGCAAGGCATCCTGTCACGGCTCGCCGCTGGGCGACGAGAATATCGCGGTGCTCAAGCAGACGCTGGGCTGGGATTATGCCGAAAGCTTCTTTGTTCCGGACGAAGTGAAAGCCGCCGCCGCCGAGCGCCAGAAGAAATACGACGAAGCGGAAGCGCAGTGGAACGAGATGTTCGCGGCATACCGCAAGGCCTATCCCGACATGGCGGCGCTGTGGGACCAGTGCTTCGGCCCGGTGGACGAATCGGTGCTCTCCGACCCGTCGCTGTATGAGTTCGACAAGCCTTTGGCCACCCGCCAGTCCTCCGGCGTCATCCTCAACAGGCTGGCCGAGAAGCTGCCCGGCCTGTTCGGCGGCAGCGCGGACCTGGGTCCCTCCAACAACTCGGTGCTCAAAGGACGCCCGTACTTCTCCGCCCAAACGCCGGAAGGCCAGAACATCCACTACGGCATCCGCGAATTCGCAATGGCGGCCATCGCCAACGGCCAGGCGCTGCACGGCGGCCTCATCCCGTACGTGGCCACGTTCTTCGTGTTCTCCGACTACCTCAAGAACGCCCTCCGCATGTCCGCGCTGATGGGCCTGCCGGTCATATACGTTATGCCACACGATTCCATCGGCGTCGGCGAGGACGGCCCCACCCACCAGCCCGTCGAGCAGCTCGCCACGATGCGCGCCACGCCCAACGTCTACACGTGGCGTCCGGCGGATTCCAGGGAGACGGCGGCCGCCTACATCTCGGCGCTGCGCGCCAAGGGCCCGTCCGTCATCGCGCTGTCCCGCCAGACACTGCCGCTGTTTGAGGAGACCGGCCCCGCGGCGCTCAAGGGCGCTTACGTGCTGAAAGATTTCGGCGACAAGCCGCAGGTCATACTCATCGGCACCGGCAGCGAAGTGGAAATCTGCTACCAGGCCGCCCGGAAGCTGGCGGAAGAAGGCATCGCAGCGCGCGTGGTCTCCATGCCCTGCATGGAAGTGTTCGAAGAGCAGGATGAGGCATACCGCCAGAGCGTGCTGCCCGACTCCATCGACCGCCGCGTCGTCGTGGAAGCGGGCTCGTCGTTCGGCTGGCACAAATACGCCGGACCCAAGGGCGAGATCGTCGCGATTGACCGCTTCGGCGCCTCCGCCCCGGCCAAGCAGCTGTACGCCGCTTACGGCCTCACGGCGGAAAACGTGGCCGCCAAAGCCAAAGCCGTCCTCGCAAAATAAATACAGCCTGCGCTCAAAAGGGGCGTCCACTGCGGCGCCTCTTTTTGCATCTCCGGTAAAACCATATCCCCTTCATGAAGCAAAACAAATGTTCTGTATTTTCTATACATCAGCCTTTGGATATGGTACAATATTTCAAAAATGTGCCTGAAGGGTATCTGATGACGAGCATCGAAGGCACCGTGCTGGAGATCGTTTTCCGCAACGACGAAAACGGCTGGACGGTGATCAACATCGACTTTGCCGGCGAGCTGACCACCGCCGTGGGGTGCATGCCGCACATCCACGAAGGCGAGTTCGTGCGCCTTTTCGGCGCGTGGACGGAACACCGCCTCTACGGCCGGCAGTTCGCGGTCACGTCGGTGGAAACGCGGCTGCCGGGCACGGTGGAGTCCATTCGGCTGTTTTTGTCCAGCGGTCTCATCAAGGGCGTGGGCGAAGCGCTGGCGCAGCGCATCGTGGACGCCTTCGGCACCGACACATTCGACATCATCGAAAACCATCCCGAGCTGCTCGCCGGCGTCAAGGGCATCAGCCACAGGATGGCGATGAGCATATACGAGAGCTTTTCCCAGCACATCGGCGTCAAGCAGACCATCATCGACCTGCAGAGCCTTGGCCTGTCCCTCCGGCAGGCGTTCCGCGCGCTGGAGCGCTACGGCGCGGCGGCGCCCACATTGATCCGCGAAACCCCGTACCGCATGATCGACGACATCGCGGGCATCGGCTTTGAGCGCGCCGACAGGATCGCGGCGAACATCGGCATCGACCGCCAGTCGGACTACCGCATTGATATGGGCATCAAGCACGTGCTGATAACCGCGATGAACGACGGGCACACCTGCCTGCCGCGCGGCGAACTGCTGCGCCGTGCCTCAGCCCTGCTGGGCGTGGACGAAGCGCTGGTGGACGCCCGCATCAGCGCGCTCACGCTGGCCGACCATCTCGCGCAGAAGTTTATCAACCGCACGCCCGCGGTGTTCCACATGGCCGCCTACATCACCGAATCCGATGTTGCGCGCCGGCTGTACCTGCTGTCGCGCTGCGCGTCGCGCGTGCCGATTAAAGACCCCGTGTGCGCCTATGAGCGCTATATCGGCGATACGCCGCTGTCCGAGGAACAGGAACGGGCGGTACTGCAGGCGCTGTCTGCACAGGTCGCCGTCATCACCGGCGGCCCGGGCACCGGCAAGACCACCATCATCAAAGCTATCATCTCGATATTCGAGCAGAACGGCGTCACCACCGCGCTGTGCGCGCCCACCGGCCGGGCAGCCAAGCGCATCGAACAGTCTACCGGCCGCGAAGCCTCCACCATCCACCGCCTGTTGGAATACGGTATGCAGATGGACGAAGATTTTGCCGAGAATGAAGCCCGCTTCATCCGCAACGAGGACAACCCGCTGGAAGCGGAAGCGGTCATCGTGGACGAAGCCTCCATGGTGGACATATTCCTGATGCGCGCGCTGCTCCGCGCCTTGTCCGACGGCACGCGGCTCATCATCGTGGGCGACGCGGACCAGCTGCCCTCCGTCGGCCCGGGCAACGTGCTGCGCGACATCATCAACAGCGGCATATTCCCGGTGTCCAAACTCACCAGGTTCTACCGCCAGAAAGAGGGCGGCAGCATCGTGGAAAACGCCCACCGCGTCAACCGCGGCGAAAACCCGGAATTCTACATGACGGGCGATTTCGTGTTCATCCCCGAAAACCGGCCGGAAGCCGTCATCGAGCGCATCAAAGAGCTGCTCACCAAAGGCGAACTGCCCGAAAAATACGACATACTCGAGCAGGTGCAGATACTCTGCCCGATGAAAAAGGGCTTGCTGGGCGTGCACAACCTCAACATGGAGCTGCGCGAACTGCTAAACCCGCGGCTCGCCTCGCGGCCCGAAGTGCAGGTCGGCGACACGCTGTTCCGCGTGGGCGACAAGGTGATGCAGACCAAGAACAACTACGGGCTGGAATGGTACTACACCGACGACAGCCGGTATTACCACAAGGGGGTCGGCGTGTTCAACGGCGACATGGGCCGCATCACGCGCATCGACCACGACACGAAGGAGGCGACGGTGTGCTTCGACGGCAACCGCGACGCCGTCTACGCGTTCGCCGAGCTGGAGCAGCTGGAGCACGCCTACGCGGTCACGGTACACAAATCGCAGGGCAGCGAGTTTCCGGTGGTGATACTGCCGCTGATGTCGAGCGGCGGGCGTTTCCTGTCCCGCAACCTGTTATACACAGCGCTCACGCGGGCGGTGGAAAAAGTGATATTCATCGGCCAGAAAAGCGCGGTGGAGGCGATGGTGGCCAACAACCGCATCGCCGGCCGCTACACCACGCTGGACCACGAACTCAAAGAGCTGGCCGAAATACTGGGGGCGGTATGAACATACGGGCGGCATTGAAAAAAGCGGCGGATACGCTGTTTCCCTGCATACCGGCCTGCGTGGCGTGCGGCGTCGAAAAAGGCGTCACCAATTACCTCTGCCCGGACTGCCGAAAAGAGATGGACGCGCTGCGGGCAGGTCAGTCAGTTATTGGGAGATTCCACGCCTTCAGCGCCTGCGAATACCGCGGCCTGGCCGCCAGACTGGTCCAGCGGTACAAGTACAGCGACGACAAATGGCTGTGCGCGTACATGGCAAGCGCGATGGCCCAGGCCTGCGACATGGCGGGCGCGGACGTCATC
>JAAXZP010000323.1 GCA_012719815.1 Christensenellaceae bacterium | reverse complement strand
GTCCAGCTCTTCGATGGTGATATACAGAACCTTCTCCTTCTTGTCCTCCTCCGGCTCCACCATGATCTCCACGTTCTGCACGTGGTCGGTCAGCGCTATAAACTGCGCCAGATGCTCGCTCAAAATCTTGGCCGCCAGCGACACCGCTTCGTCCGGTGCAATCGTACCGTTGGTCCACAGCTCGAGAGAGAGCTTGTCGTAGTCGGTCATCTGCCCAACGCGCGTGTTCTCCACCGTGAAGTTGACCTTCCTGACCGGCGTGAACAGCGAATCCACCGGGATCACGCCTATCGGCATGTCGCTTTCCTTATTCCTCTCCGCCAGCCCATAGCCGCGGCCTCTTTCCACCGTTATCTCCATGTACACGCTGGCGTCGTTATCCAGCGTCATGATATGCTGATCCGGGTTTAATATCTCCACGTCCGCATCCAGCTGGATATCCGCCGCCGTTACATCCTTGGGCCCCTTCACGTCGAGTATCAGCGTCCGCGGTTCGTCCACATGCATTTTAACCGCAAGGCTCTTTAGGTTCAGCACGATTTCCACGACGTCTTCCGTCACGCCCTTGATGGTGGAGAACTCGTGCAGCACGCCGTCTATCCGGACCCTGGTGACGGCTGCGCCCGGCAGGCAGGAGAGCAGCACTCTGCGGAGCGAGTTGCCGAGTGTAGACCCGAAGCCGCGCTCGAGCGGCTCCATCACGTACTTGGCGTACCGGTTGTCACTCGACTTTTCAACGCACTGTATATTGGGCTTTTCTATTTCTAACATCTATATAACCCTCCCGTTATATACTTCTCGTTCTGAGGGCAACCGCTATTTTGCACATTACTTGGAGTAATACTCAACGATCAGGTGCTCTTCTATCGTGAGATCAATATCCTCCCTGGACGGCTTTGCGACAACCCGGCCCACGAGGTTCGCGTTGTCCATCGTCAGCCAGCTCGGCACCATACGCGCTTCGCTCTCACGCAGCTCCTTGAATCGATCGATCTCGGCCGCCGACCGTTTCCTGACGGAAATCTCATCGCCTACGCTCACGGTGTACGACGGGATGTCCACCTTCTTGCCGTTCACCAGTATATGGCCGTGCATCACCGTCTGGCGCGCCTGCGGACGCGAATCCGCCAGCCCCAGGCGATACACCACGTTATCCAGGCGCATCTCCAGCAGCGCCAAAAGATTCTCGCCGGTTTTGCCCCTCATGCGTTCAGCCCTGCGGAAAGTATTCTCAAACTGCCGCTCCATCAGGCCGTAAATGCGTTTAACCTTCTGCTTCTCGCGCAGTTGCAAACCGTATTCCGAAATCTTTGCACGCCTGTTTTTGCCCGCCATACCGGGAGGCGTAGGGCGCTTCACCACCGAGCACTTTGGTGAATAGCAACGATCTCCCTTCAGGAAAAGCTTTGTGCCTTCCCTGCGGCAAAGGCGGCATACCGAATCTGTATATCTAGCCATAAATGCAACTCCTCCTTATACTCTCCGGCGCTTGGGCGGACGGCAGCCGTTATGCGGGATGGGGGTAACATCCTTGATGAGGCATACTTCCAGCCCCGCTGTCTGCAATGCGCGAATCGCCGCCTCGCGTCCCGAGCCTGGACCCTTCACATATACGTCCACATAGCGCAGACCATGTTCCATCGCAGCGCTTGCCGCTTTCTCCGCCGCCACCTGCGCGGCAAACGGCGTGCTCTTGCGCGAGCCGCGGAAGCCCATGCCGCCGGCGCTGGCCCACGAAAGCGTATTGCCGGCCAGATCGGTCATCGTCACAAGCGTATTGTTGAAGGAAGCGCGGATGTGCGCCTGACCATGCTCAATGTTTTTCTTCTCTTTGCGTTTCCTTACAATCTTCTTTGGCTTAGCCATTGGCTACCTCACTTTCTCTTTCCGCCCACAGTCCGTTTGGGTCCTTTTCTCGTACGGGCGTTCTGCTTTGTGCTCTGTCCTCTCACAGGCAGGCCTTTACGATGGCGGATAC
>JAAXZP010000322.1 GCA_012719815.1 Christensenellaceae bacterium | reverse complement strand
TGGAGCCCAGCCCCGCGCCCGCTGCGCCCGCTCCCGAGCCGATGCCATCGGTTACTGGCGAGGCGGCTGCCGAAGCGGCGGCTGCGCCGACTCTGCCTGTCGCCACCACGCCGCCCGAACCGCTGCCCACGCCGTTCCAGCTGAGAAAAGGCATGCATTCCGAAGAAGTGATGGCGCTGCAGGAACGGCTGATGGAGCTGGACTACATGGACCAGGATTTGCCCACCGACTACTTCGGCCCGGCGACGGAATACGCCCTGCAGTTGTTCCAGCGCAAGCACGGCCTTGCCATCGACGGCATATACGGCGCGGAAACCAAGAGGCTGCTGTTTTCCGACGAGGCCAAGAGATACACGGTGTCCATCGGCATATCCGGCACCGACGTGCGGGAGATTCAGGAACGCTTAAAGGAGCTGGATTACCTCGATAAAGTGACGGGCTACTTCGGCGAAGAGACCGAAGCCGCGGTGAAGGAGTTCCAGAAGCGCAACGGGCTGACGGTGGACGGAACCGTGGGCGCCAAGACCAAGGACGTGCTGTTCTCGGGCGAGGCGAAAGCGTTCTACTACTCCTACGGCACGTCGGGCGAAGAAGTGCTGAGGCTGCAGCAGCGGCTGTTTGAGCTGGGGTATCTCACGACCAAGCCGGACGGGAAGTACGGCAAGGATACGGAGAACGCTATCCGGCGTTTCCAGCAGACCCACGGGTTTATCGACGACGGCTACGCCGGTCCGCAGACGCGCGCCATGCTGTTCTCCGACAAGGCGGAAAAGAACGCGCTGATGGTGGGCGACAGCGGCAGCGACGTCAGAAACGTCCAGCAGCGGCTGATCGAGCTGAAATACCTTTCCGGCAAGGCGGACGGCTATTTCGGCTCCAACACCGAGGCGGCTGTCAAGGCGTTTCAGAAGAACAACAAGCTGACGGTGGACGGCAAGGTCGGGCCGCGTACCATGTCGGTACTGCTGTCGGATTCCGCCAAAAAAGCGCCCGCCAAATCCAGCGGCGGCAGCGGCAGCGGCGGCAAAAAACAGGAAAAGACTGCGCAGGAGTCCAAGGTGGACGCGCTGATCCGCGTGGCCAAATCCAAGCTGGGCGCGAAATACGTGCGCGGCGCCAAGGGTCCGGACGCGTTCGACTGCTCCGGCTTCGTGTACTGGTGCCTCAACCAGATCGGGGTAAAACAGGGCTACATGACGTCCGCCGGCTGGGCCGCCACCAAGAAGTACCCGGTGGTGGAGAAGATCAGCGACCTTAAAGCCGGCGACATCATATCGTTCAAGGGCCATGTGGGCATCGCGCTGGGCGGCGGCAAGATGATCGACAGCGCTCCCAGCGGCAACGGGGTGCGCATCACCAGCCTCAGCCACCCGTACTGGCAGAAGAACTTCATCCGGGGCTACCGCGTGCTGTAAACCGAAAAAAATGAACACATATGTTTGGCCTGTAGCCATAACTGCGGGCCTTTTTTCATGCCGAATTCTGCGGTTTTCCGCCAGGTTGCTGACAGCGTTACTGGTGTTTTTATTTTCAAAAAACAGTTGTTGAGATTCACACAAGAAAATGCTATTTTATTGATGTTATTCTATTTCATAAGGAGTTTGTATGGAACCGTCATCCGGGTCACAGAAAAAGCGGCGCAATATATCGACACCGCTTATTTGTTTGGGCATCGTCCTGTCGATCGTTGCCGCGTACCTGCTGTTTGTAAGGCCTGCCCTGATGCCGTCGATGGCCACCGTGGGGCCTGAGCTGATCGTGTTTTTCGTGCTGCTGATTGCGTTCGCCGTAACGTTCATCCTGCTTGTCATCACCGCGCTGGTGGCGCTGATACGGGCGGCGCTGCGAAAAGGCCGCGATATGGGGAAGACGTGGCAGGTTTTGCGCCGTCGCGCAATATGGTGCGGCGTATTGGCAGCCGCGCTTGCCGCCACCGTGCTGCTGTCGCAGTGGCTGGCTTACACGCCGCCGATACGCGCCGCGGACGGGAGCGCAGCGCCGGGCAGCATCGCTGCGCTGGAGCAGGTGGAGCTGAACGGCAGCCGGCAGTGGGTCAGCATACGGGGCAGGGATGTATCCAAGCCGGTGCTGCTGTTCCTCGCGGGAGGCCCGGGCGGCAGCCAGCTGGCCGCGGTGCGCAGCGAGCTCGGCGCGCTGGAGGAGCACTTCGTGGTGGTCGGCTGGGACCAGCCGGGCGCGGCAAAGTCGTACGGTGCGCTGCCCAAAAGCGAGCTGACGCGCCAGCGCTATGTGGACGACGGCTGCGCCCTGGCGGAATACCTGTGTGAGCGCTTTGACCAGGAAAAGATATACCTGGTGGGCGAGTCGTGGGGCAGCGCGCTGGGCGTGTGGATGGCGCAGCAGCGACCCGAGCTGTTCCACGCGTTGGTGGGAACAGGCCAGATGGCGGCGTTTCTGGAGACGGAGCATTACTGCTATAACCTCGCGATGCAGCTCGCGCAGGAGCGCGGCCACGCCGACGTCGTCCGGCGGCTGGAAGCGCAGGGCCCGCCGCCTTATTACGGCAGCGGCGTCGCGATGAAGATGGCGTCTTACCTCATGTACCTGTTCCAGGTGATGGCCGCAGACCCGGATATCGCCCCGTCCTCCCAAAACACGTTTGCCGACCTCGCGGCCCCTGAGTACGGGCTGTACGACAAGCTGGGGTATGTGCTGGGCGTGACGGACACGCTGGGCGTGGTATACCAGCAGCTCTACGATCTCGATTTAAGGCAGCAGGCGGCTGAACTTCATGTGCCGGTTTATTTCTTCATCGGACGCCACGACATCAACGCGCCCATCGCGCTGGCGGAGGATTACTACGCCGTATTGCAGGCGCCGCATAAGGAGCTGGTCTGGTTCGAGCGCTCCGGGCATATGCCGTGGATAGAGGAAAGCGAGCTGTTCGTCGAAAAACTGCTGAGCATTGTGCAGCAGGCAGAGCCCGCCTGATAAGATTCTGATGTCACGCGCTGCGCAAACTTAAAATATGTTTACATGAGCTGCCGTCAAACAGGGCATAGTAAAGACGGAGGTGATCCGTGTGAAAAAGAAGAAACCAACCACGGTGTTTGACGCGATGAAGCGCCGCAGCGAGGAAAAGCGAAGCGATGTGAGCGAGTGCAAGCTCGCGAAGCGGGAGAACAGCCCGGGCCAGTACGGTGAGGATTTCTGACGAATCTGACAAGAGGAGCTTTCCCAACGGGACAGCTCTTTTTTGTTGGCGCGGCGGCGCACAAAAAAAGAAGAGCGCTAAGCCCTTCTCTTTTTGATAGGCTCAGAACCGGGTAAAGGGCTGAGCCTGACCCTGTGCCTCGGGCATGTTGTCCGATGCGTACTGTATCATTTTTCTAACCATGCTGCCGCCGATCCTGCCGGCATCACGGGCCGTGAGGTCTCCGTTGTCACCGGGTTTCAGGGTGACGCCAATTTCACTGGCTACCATTTGCTTCATTCCGCTGAGTTTCCAATTGCTTTTTGCCATGTTATTCACCTCCTTATGCTGTTAGTTTCCCGCCTTTCATGCAAAAAATGCATGGAATTATCGAAATAACGCAGAATCGCCTTGCAAAATTCGACACGACTGTCATTGGCACACGTATTTATCGGCCTGTGCGTAACGTTCACGTGCTTATCATCGACTTCGTATCATCGGACTTCGTATCATCGACTTCGTATCATCGACTTCGTATTGACAACCGGAAGGCGACAGCCTACATTGGTAACAGGTATAGCCATTGTGAACATACGGACCTAAGCTCGCGAGCGCAGCGTTTCGGGGCATAATAACAAGGAGGGAAAACATGAGCAATAAGGACGGGGCCCGCCATATGCACCGTATCATCGAGGTATGCCTTCTGGTGCTGCTCTGCAGGTCCGAGGGAGAGAACGCCCACGGGTATGCGCTGGGCGAGCGGCTGACCGAATTCGGTTTTGACGAGAGCGAGATCAGCGTGTCCACGCTGTACCGCACGCTGCGCGGTATGGAAGAGGCGGGCTGGGTCACGTCAAGCTGGGCGCCCGGCGAGCAGGGCCCGCAGCGGCGCCAGTACGCCATCACCGATGCCGGGCGGCAGGCGCTGGACAGATGGGCGGCGGTGCTGGCGCGACGCCGGGAGCGCCTGAACCGCGGGCTGTATGCGTACGCGCAGCTGGGCCGCACACCGACGGAAGAGGCGCAGCCTCCCGCCGAGCTGCAAGCCGTGCAGGCTCAGACGGCACCAGTAGCTCCTGCCGGGCGAAAAAGCGGGCAGAAGCCTGCGGCCGACCAGCCGGAAGCAGCGCCTGCTGTCAAAAAGCCCGCGCCCCGCTGGGAGGACAGCTTCGCCGACTATTGGGATTGAAACAGTTTTCCCGCGCGGCGGTTTTCGCCCACCAAGACAACTTGCTTTTGACTGCTTGCCGAAATATAGGGTAGAATAACAACTATGTGTTTTCTATCTGATATTAAAGTTAAGCTAAAAAGATCGGCTGCCGCGGCATTGCTCGTCTGCCTTGCCGCCGGTATTGTGTGCACGGCGGGCGCTTGTGCTCCCGATGAAGGGGAAAAGGTTCAGATTACGGCTGCTGCTGAAACGCCGTCAGCCCGGCCCACGGCGGAGCCTGAGCCCTTGCCTGCTCCGACGCCGCCTGAGCACCCGCGGGAAGTGAAAAAAGGAACGCGGGGCAGCGATGTGCAGGCGCTTAAGGAAAGGCTGAAGCAGCTGGGGTATTACCTCTCCGACGAGGCGATGGACGCGTACGGCGACAGGACCGCGGTAGCGGTCAGCGAATTCCAGCGGCTGAGCGGCCTTGAGCAGACGGGCGAAGCGGACGCGCAGACGTGCGCAATGCTGTTTTCGGAGAACGCCGCCAGGTGCCCCGCGTTTTCCACGCTTGCCCCTACCGTGAACATGACGTTTGAAGAGCTTGCGGGCGACGACGGCTTGCGCGACCACCCTAAAGGCTATCCCGCTCCGGATACGTACTACATCATCGTCGATATCAGGCACCAGGTCGTGATGGTGTATACAAAGGACGAAAACGGCGAATACACCCTGCCGGTACGGTATATGCTGTGCTCGACGGGCCTCGGCAACAGCACGCCAAAAGGCGTGTTTGAAATGGGGGCCTACAGAGTGCGCTTCTCGAAGTTTGTAAGGGACGGGCGCTACGGGCAGTATTGGTCGCAGATACGCAAGGCGATTTACTTCCACACGTTCCTGTATAGCGAGCGCGACGCGTCCACGTACATCGAGGAGACGTATCTCGAGCTGGGCAATAAAGCGTCTCACGGGTGCGTAAGGCTGACCGTGCCCGACGCGCGGTGGATATGGTACAACATAGGCTACGGCACGAAATGCGAGATACGGGAAGGCAGCGACGACGATACGGCCACCGCGATGATACGCGAGCAGCTCGTTCTGGCCAAGCCGCCCGCAGAGCGCGTGCAGCTGACGCCGGGGGAGATGCCGAGCACCGACAACTGGTCCATAGAAGACGTCAATATTGAGATACCCTATGTGCAGGGTTCGCAAAGCTAAAAGACCTCTTTAGAGAGGTCCGAGCATATTTTTTGGAATATTCCCCAGGAAATGGGGCGTTATGGCCGGCGAAGCGCCGTGCGGCCGGGGCTGACATTACCTCGTCTGCCGGGCTTTATTTTTTGCGCCGCGCCGAATTTCAACGCGCTGTTGGGACACGCCCGAACGCAGTCGCCGCAGCGCACGCACTCGGCGCTGTTGTGCGTTTTTGAAGGGTCGATATCCGCCCTGCACGCGCGCGCGCACGCCCTGCATTGCGTGCAGGCGGCGGGCTCGAAGCGCATGCCGAACACCGAGATGCGGTTGAAAAAGCCGTATATCGCGCCCAGCGGGCAGAGAAAGCGGCAGAACGGCCGCCAGACGAACACCGACGCCGCGACGACGCCGACGAGTATCAGCATCTTCCATGAGAACAGCCAGCCCACGCTGCTCTGCAGCGCCGGGCTGAGCGCCACCAGCGGGACGCCCGCTTCCAGCGTGCCCGCGGGGCATATGTATTTGCAGAACGCGGGGGCGGCGATGCCGGTTTGAACGGCGTACACGATGGGCAGCAGCAGTACGAACACGCCCAGCATCGCGTATTTGCCGTATTTAAGCACGCCGAAGGCTTTTTTGTGCCGCAGCTTGCGCGAAGGGATTTTGTGGAGCAGCTCCTGGATGAAGCCGAACGGGCACGCCCAGCCGCAGATGAACCGCCCCAGCAGCGCACCCAAGAATACCAGCGTGCCCACGACATACAGGCTCACTTTGGAGGCCACCGCGCCGAATGCCGACTGCAGCGATCCCAAAGGGCAGGAGCCCAGCGCGCCGGGGCACGAGTAACAATTAAGGCCGGGTACGCAGGCGTTTTTGACCGGCCCCTGGTAGATGCTGCCCTGGATAAAGCCCTTGAGGTTTAAGTTGTACGCCAGCGCCGTCAGCGCCTGGACAATGCGCCGCCTAACCAATGCCGATGCACTCCAGACAGATAAACACGGCTTTGCGCAGCAGAACGGGCAGCTCGCCTGTGAGTATGCCTGCCGCGATCAGCGCCGCGCCGCCAATCAGCAGAGCGGCCTGCAGCGGCCGCCTCGCGCGGCTCAATGCGCCAAAGCGGCCTGGATAGCCGCCTTGAATGTGTCGTAATCCCGCATGCCCTCGTAATAGCCGGAAATGACGCCGTCCGCATCCAGCACAACCGTCCGCGGGATAGAATAGACCAGGTAGCCCTTGCCGAAGGGCATGCCGTCCTCGGAATACGCGAAGGGCAGCGAATAGCCGTTTTGCTCCGCGAAATCCAGGGCCGTCTGCTCGTCCTCGCCGACGTCGATCACGAGGAAATGCACCTGGTCGCCGAATTCTTTGTAAAGCCGGTTGATCTCCGGCATTTCGCCGACGCACGGCCCGCACCAGGTGGCGAACAGGTTGATGAATACCGGCTTGCCGAGGTTTTCCGACAGACTGAACGTGCCGCCGCCCGCCAACGGTACCGAGAAATCGGGCATCACGCTGCCCACGTCAAAGCCGGACTCCGGGGAGACATCGACGATTCTGTGCGTTTCAGCGGGAACTTCGGGCGCGGCAATCTCCGGCTGGGCGGATTCCGCCGCAGTGGGCTTGGAAGACGCCATGGTCTTTGGGGAGGCCTTGCCTGTTTCGGTCGCCTCGGAGGGGGCGTTTGACTCGGAGGCGTCGGAGACGTCCGGACCGCATCCGGCCAGCATCAGCGCCGCTGCGAGGGCCACAGCGAATATTATCGCATATCTGCGCATATCTTCCTCCAAATGATTCTGAATAATACCATCATAGTGGCTGCCGGATAGCACGTCAAGCCGGCAGGGCATTGTATTTTGGCGGCCTTACGGTTAGAATAAAAAATATTCATCAATTCGGGCAAGGAGACATTATGATCAGGATTGTTGCGAAAAATCTCGTGAAAGCGGACAAGATGGATGCGTTTCTCGACATGGCCAAAGTGCTGGTGCGGGAGACCAGGGATAAGGATGCGGGATGCATCCGGTACGAGCTGGTGCAGGGCATCGACAACCCGCGGCTGCTGACGTTCCTGGAGGAGTGGGAGGACCAGGAGGCGCTGGACAAACACATGGCCGCCCCGCATTTTACGGACATCGTGCCCCGGTTTGCGGACTGCCTGGAGGAGCCCGCCGAGGTCACTCTGTATAAGGAGCTGCTCTGACCGGACATAAACTCATAATGAGCGAAAAGAGGCCCTGCGGGACACCGGGGCCTCTTTGTTTGACATCTGTTTATTACTCGTGGAAACAGGCGCGGCATATTTGCCTGCCCGAAAGCAGCCTTTAGCCGTTATCCCAGCTTGCGCTCCTCGCCCACGCGCACATTGCCCGACTTGTGCAGTGTGCCCGAATATTCCACCAGCACGATGTCGCAGCCGTCGCCCAGGGTGACGTCATGGCCGCGCACCACGCGCGCCCGCGTCTGCTCCAGCCATACGCTGCTGCCCTCGATGCTGTCCGCTTCCAGCCGCGGCGTATGCGTGCCCAGCGTGAATATGGTGCGCAGCACCGACAGGCCGGTAACGCCCACCTTCGCTGTGATGCGCTCGCCGCCTATCTCTCGGGCCTTGCTGGTGCTTAAGTCCAGCGTGATGTCCACGGTGTCCGCCGAGAGCAGGCCGCTCACCTCGAACATGCCGGAGGACGAAAAGCTGTCCGCCAACAGATCGCCCTTGACGTGGACGGAGCCGGAGATCTTTGCCGTCCCGGCGTTTATCGACTTTTCCGCGTGAGCCGTGCCGGAAACGGAAAAATCGTCCGTCGCATCGCTAGACTTGAAATCGCCGGCGCCGCGCACCTTGAGCTCTTTGGCCTTGAGGTCGCCGTGGATGCCCGCCTCGCCGGTGATATGCAGGCGGCTGCAGCTGACGGCGCCCATCGCGTCGGCCGAACCGGTGATGATAAGCTCGTTGCAGGTGATGTCGCCCGTGATTTTGCCGCGGCCCGATATGCGGACTGTGCCGTAGTCTCCGCCCGGCGCCACGCCGAAGCCGCTGATGGTGAGGTCAACTTTATTATTGGTGTCCATCGGATATCCTCCTCAATTACAAAAGCTTGAGCTTCAGCTCTTCATCCGCCGCGGTAAGGTCCAGCCGGCGGATCAGCCGCGTGTCCTTATCCGTCAGGACATCGCTTTCTGCGGCCAGCGCCACGCATCCGAACACGCCCAGCTTGCGCATCAGCAGCACCTGGGCGGGCGCCTTGTTGAAACGCAGCGCCGCGGTGCGCAGGGTGTCCAGCATCAGACGCGCCTCGTCCAGCGACAGCTCGCCCGACATCAGCACCTGGCTGAACAGGTATGCGTGCAGGGCGTCGTCGAAACTGAGCGGCGAACCGTCGTGTCCTTCCAGAAACAGCCGCATCGCGTCGGCGGAGACGAGGCCGCGCTTTATCAGCGTGTCGGCGTCGGAGGGAGCGGGGGTCTCGGGGGAGAACGCGTCCGCGAGGTCGTCCAGCGACACGTCTTCCTTCATGCTGAGTATGCGGGATATGCGCGTCAGTATCCGGCTGCGCGGGAAAAACGTCTCCTGGCCGGTATAGGTGGACTTGCGGATAAACCACTCCTCGGGGATAAGCCCCTTGCGCTTCCATCGGTACAGCTGGCCGTACGATATTTTCGTAAGCTCCAGCAGCTCTTTTTTTGAGATCAGTTCTTCGTCCATGATGCCCTTCCTCCTTGCAGTTAGCGTAACATAACAATGTTACACTGTCAACACGATTCTTGAAAAATTGAACAAAACTTCGGTGGGTATGCTGTTATATATAGGCAAACAATTGAAAATAATTATGAATAAGCCTTGCGGTTTGGACAGGCTTGTGCTATAATTAAAACACAAACAGGACGAAAGGGGTTGATTCCGATGGGCGATGCAGGAGTAATTACAGAAACCGTTATGGTGACCGGCGACGCTCGTCGGGTGCCCGGAAAACAGGCGGTCAAAGCATAGGCGCGCGCATCGGCTGCGGGAAGCGGTTCCGGTGCGGGCGAAGCGAGGTCCGCAAAGCCGCTGGCTGCGGCAGGCTGGAGGGCAAAAGCGCCGCCGGCAGCATGACGCAGACGGAGCAGACAGACAGCTGTACAGCTGAAAAAAACGCCCGTAGCGGGGGAAAGGGGGGCAGCGCAGGAGCCGCCCCGGTTCGCCGGCGGGGGCGGCTGAGAGAAGGGCCTTCCCGGGAACTGGCCTGAATTGAAAGAGTACACTGGCGGGCTGCCCGCAGCGCGGGGCACGATGTACGCCACATAAAAAATACCGCAGTGAAGGGGCATCCTCGGATGCCCCTTTTAGCTTATCGGAAACCTGCGGCTTGATGATATGACCATATAGAAACTGCCACTCCGGGCAGGCATTTTGTGCAGCGCCAGTATACAAGATAGGCCGGGATATGCTAGAATAACCGTACAGGAAAGGCCGGCGGGGCTGCGCCGGCAACTGCATGGTCAGCGGCAGGGTGCTCGAAGTCGGGCAGATTATGGAGCATGGTTTTGTGTATTTGTTTGGGGTGGAGGGATATGCAGTATGAGGGAGCGGCAATGGTATTGCCCCGCGGTGGACCGGGAAATCGACGACAGTGTATGCCACGAATATCAGCGCGCCGGGAAAGGGGGCGGCTCGCAGGATACGCTGCGCGACCTGGAGCGGTGGCTGCAGATGACGCACCGTTACGAGGACATCGACGCGTTCCATAAGGTGTGCGCGGGGTGTGCGCACGGGAAGCGGTAACAGAGAGCGAATCCGTACAGAGGGGGTGTTTGTATGGGCTTTTTTGACTTGGCGAAACAGCGTTACAGCGTGCGCGCCTACAAGCCGGACGCTGTGGAAGACGAGAAGCTTAAGCAGGTGCTGAGCGCCGGCGCGCTCGCGCCTACTGCGTGCAACCTGCAGCCGTTCAGGCTGGTGGTGGTGCGCACGCGGGAGCATCTCGATGCGCTGAAAAAGTTATACAGCGCGCCGTTTTTCGTACAGGCGCCCGTTGTCATCGGCGTATATGCGGACTTGGGCACCGCGTGGGTGCGCCGGGACGGCAAAAGCTATGCCGACGTGGACGCCGCCATCGTGATGGACCACATCATTCTGGCTGCCACGGAGCTGGGCCTGGGCACCTGCTGGATCGGCGCTTTTGATGCGCAGGCCGCGCGGGATCTGGCGGGGCTGGGAGCAGGCTGGGAGCCTGTCGCATTTACGCCGCTGGGATATCCGGCGTCCGGCCAACCGGCGAAGCGGAGAAAACCGCTGGAAGAACTGGTGACATATCTGTAAGTGACAGTAACAAACGGCAGCGGATACTGTATGGGCGCGGTGAGAGACCGCGCTTTTTATTCGCGCATTTTTATGCAATTTCTGTATACTTCGACATCTTTCGTCAATAATTCCGATTGTAGATACGCGTTTATGACATTATAATGCATGTGGTATTGTTTGTTAAATTGTGATAGATTTTTCGAGGGGAGTTGGATGAGTCTTATATGGTTTATTAAGCATAATTATGCATGGATTATGCAAAAAAGCGTGGCGCTGCTGCATGCCGTCATCCAAAGCTTGCGCTGCCCTGCGTTTCTCAAAGCGCGCGGCGGCCAATTGCTGGCGGCCAGCGCCTCCACAACTGTCGCCTTTCCGCTGAGCGGACTGCCTGACGACGGCGACGAGATACCCCATCATGGCGTCCAGAAAGGTGCCGCGCGGGGCAGCGACGGGCAAATCCGGATGGAGCGGCAGCTACGCAACGCCATTCAGGAGCTGGCGAAAAAACACGCGCTCATCGTTGACATTTTTATCAACGTTTCCCACGAGTTCCGCACGCCGCTGTCCGTAATACAGATGGCAGCAGAGCTGCTTGATGACTGCCTGCAAAGCGGCGAGATGGATGCCGACCAGCTGCGGCGCAGCGTCGATAGCATCAACATCAACGCGCGGCGGCTTACGCGCCTGGTGGGCAACATGCTGGACATCACCAAGATCAAGGCGGGCGTCAAACAGCCGCTATTTTCACCGGTGAACATAACCGAGCTGCTCAGGAAGCTGGTGGAACTGGCGAAGCCCTGCGCGCTGAAGCGGGGGCTGGAGATATCGCTGGCCTGCCGCAAGACCGTGCGCGTGCTGCGCACCGACCCGGAGCTGGTGGCGCGCATCGTGGTCAACCTGCTGTCCAACGCCATCAAATTCACGCCGCGGGGCGGCTGGATACGCGTCACCTGCAGATGCAGCGCTTCGGGGTGCCGGATAACGGTGGAGGACAACGGCGAGGGCATACCGAAGGATATGCAGCGGAGGATATTCGACCATTTCCACAGGGCCAACAACACGCTGGCTCGCTCCAGCGAAGGCTGCGGCATCGGGCTGTGGCTCCCCAAGTCCCTGGCGGAGCTGCTGGGCGGGTTCATCAGGGTCAGGAGCACGCCGGGGCGCGGCAGCACGTTTTCTGTGTACCTGCCGGACAGGCGCGAAGCGTGCGTGCAGCAAAACACCGGGCTGCTGTCGGCCCGGCTGCAGGATCTTGTGCTCACGGAACTGGCGGATATCAGTATTTGAGGGAGCCTGTGTTCAGGGCGGCGGCGATGGTGGCCACCAGCTTGTCGCATTCCACCGGCTTGACGAAAAAGCCCGCTGCGCCCAGCTGCATCGCCTTTTGGATGACTGCGCTTATGACGATGGCGGAAACGATGAACACCAGCGGTCTGTTTTCCAGCTGGTGCAATTCGCTTAAGAGTTCCAGGCCGTCCATGCCGGGCATGATGATGTCGAGCAGCATCACGTCCACAGCGGTGTTGCGCAGTATGTGCATCGCGTGCAGCGCGTTGTGCGCGATGCCGACCACGCGTATGCCCGGGTATATTTCCAGGCGTTCCCGCAACAGCGCTGCAAATTCCGGTGAATTGTCCGTGATGAGAATGCGAATGGAATCCATGGGAACACCGCCTATAACATTTTTTTTATTTTATCAGTAATCGAAACGATTTGGCAATCGGGGATTGGGATAATAAGGAATGTTTTAGTTACACTTTTCCATTTCCTGCCCGCAGAAATGACGCCTGTAAAAAAAGATTATCATTACCGCAAATATGTGCTATAATACTGCTCGCATACTGGTCGCGGCGTAATAGGCGGTCGCGCTTTATGCACAGATGACGCTGATGTGGCGGCTGTGCGCCAAAACTGTAGCGTCCGTTCGGTTTTGGTGCTGGCTGAAGGCTTTTTAAAGCATTGTTTTGGGGTGGATTTTCGTATTGGGGGCTCTGACAAGAACATGAAACTATTTAAACAGGAAAGTATCGGCATAGACCTTGGCACATCTAATGTGCGCATATTCGTAAAAGGAAAAGGTATCGTGCTCACCGAACCTTCTGTGGTGGCAGTGAATAAACAAACCGGCGAGATACTGGCTATCGGCGAGGAGGCCAGCGCGATGCTGGGGCGAGCGCCCGGCAACATCGCGGTGGTGCGCCCGCTGCGCGACGGCGTGATTTCCAGCTATACCGATACCGAGCGGATGCTGCGCTATTTTTTGCGCAAGGTGATCGGGCGCCGGATGTTCTTTAAGCCCGACGTGGTGATCTGCGTGCCGTCCGGCGTAACGGACGTAGAGCGCCGCGCGCTGATCGAGGTGACGGAGGAAGCCGGGGCCAGGAGAGCCAGCCTGATCGAGGAGCCCATTGCGGCGGCCATCGGCGCGGGGCTGGATATCAGTGCGCCTTACGGCAACATGGTCATCGACATCGGCGGCGGCACGACGGACGTCGCGGTGATATCGCTGGGCGGTATGGTCATCCACGAGTCGCTGAAGGTGGCGGGTGACAAGCTGGATGAGGCCGTGGTGCGCTACATGAAGAAAAAGCACAACCTGCTCATCGGCGAAAAGACGGCCGAGGAGATCAAGATCAACATCGGTGCCGCTTACCCGCGGGAAGACCCGCCTCAGATGGAAGTCACGGGCCGCAACCTGATCTCCGGCCGGCCTAAAGCCATTGTGCTCAACTCCAACGACACCATCGAGGCGTTTGAGGAGCCTCTGGCCATGATGCTGGAGACAATACACAACGTGCTGGAGCGTACGCCGCCGGAGCTCTCCGCCGACATCAACGAAAACGGCATCTGCCTGACGGGGGGCGGCGCTTTGCTGTACGGGCTGGACAGGCTCATCAGCATCAAGACGCAACTGCCGTGCTACGTGGCTGAAGACGCCATGTCCTGCGTGGCGATTGGCACGGGCCGCTCGGTGGATTCAATGGATTTCATCTCTGACCATACAGTGCAGTATTACCAGCCGGAAGAATACTGAGGCCAAAAAGCGGGGGCATGATATGAAAGAGATGAAATATGTGCAGTTTTTGCAGACCATGGATTTTCCCAAGGAGCGGATCAAATACTACAAAGACGTAAAATACCGCGTCGTGGAAGAGACGGATGACAAATACGTCATCTCCAGGCGCCACAACATCACAATCAGGAAAGAGGATGAGGGCCGACAGTATATAACGGGCCGCATCTGAAAACGTCAAAATGAAAGGCGTCCTGCGGGACGCCTTTTTGCATGAGGCGAATGTGAGTGAAAACAGGTTAGCAATGTGAAAACTGCCGGGCTATCCGCTCCGGCAGTTTTTTCAGGCTATTTTCTCCTGAACGTGTTGCAGTCCGTCTGTTCGGCGGTGCTGGCCCCGTGCGGCCCCACATGAATCCTGGGCGCGGTGCAGAAATCGCCGTTCATATAGTAGTAGCAGGTATCCACGCTGCATTTGACCCCGTCGTTCGGGTGATCCATCTTCTGTACCGTCATAACACATCCTCCTTTTGTACTTGCTTAATCCTCCTTTTTAACTTGCTGCCGTTAGTTTTCCCCCATCCCGGCCGTATATTCGGAAAAAATGGGAATCATGCGCCGTTGGATTCAAGATATATTCCTGCGCCGGCTTTCATAAATAAAAACATGTGACACTTTGACGGGTGAGACAATGATGCGTTCGGCAGCAAAACCCTTCGGCGTTTTCAGCATCGCCGCGGCCTACATCGGCACGGTGGTGGGCGCGGGCTTCGCCTCGGGCCAGGAAGTGCTGCGCTTTTTTACCGCGCACGGCGTATGGGGAATATGCGGCATCGGCGTCTCAGCACTGCTGTTCTTCTTCATTGGGTACACGGCGCTGCTGCTGGGACGCCGCCTTTCCGCCCGCTCGCATATGGAAGTGGTGCGTCATACCAACGGCGCGCTGCTGGGCTCGTTGATCGACATTGTCGTCACGGTGATGCTGTTTGGCGGGCTGTGCACCATGCTGGCCGGCTCGGGCGCGATATTCGCCGAACAGTTCGGCCTGCCGCCGCTGCTCGGCATACTGGCGATGATGGCGGCTACGCTCGTCACCGTGCTTACCGGCACGCGCGGTGTGGTGAGCGCCATCAGCTATTTGGTGCCCTTCCTGGCCGCGGCGCTGGCGTACATATTCCTCGCCAACCTGCTGCGCAACCCGCTGACGCCTCGGGAGGTGGAAACGGCGGCGGCGCTGGGGTCGGCCACGCCGCACTGGCTGCTGTCCGCCGTCAACTACGCGTCGTACAACGTCGTCATCGCCGTGGGCGTCGCGGCGCCCAGCCGCAAAACGCTGCTTGGGGGCGCGCTGCTGGGCGCGGGGGGGCTGATGCTGGGCATGCTGGCCATCAATTTCTGCTTGATGACCAACGTACTGGAAGTGGGTATGCTGGAAGTGCCGATGGCGGCCGTCGCACAAAAAATATCCGCCGCGCTGCGCATCATGTTTGCGGTGGTGCTGCTGTCAGAGGTATACAGCACCGCCGTGGGCAACCTGTTCGGGTTCACGCAGCGCCTGAGCGCGCGGCTGCCGCGCGTCGCCGTCATCGTCGTCACGTCGGCGCTCGCAACGCTGGCGGCGCAGCTGGGGTTCTCCAACATGGTGCGATTCCTGTATCCCGCGGTGGGCTACGGCGGCATGCTGTTTATGGGGGGTGTGGCGTATGTATGGATCGCGAAGCGGGATACGCTCACCTGACAGGTGGCGGCGGAGCATTTTGTGGCTGGTCGCCGCGCTGGCGCTGCTCACTGCGATCGGCCGCGCCGCCTATGGCACGAATACGGCAGTGTTTGCGCAAAGCGCAACTCGGGCGGACGACGGCATGAAACGCGATTTGCTCGCGCTGATGCTGGCGTATCCGGACGCGATATCCGGCGCTGAGCGCGGCGGGGACGGGCGGGTATACGTCGTGATGGCGTCGGGCGAGAGGATCGTTTACGACGACGGGCGGGAAAAGAGCTTCGAGCAGCAGCTCGCCGGCGCGGACATTCAGGACTCGCTCTCGATACCGTACCCGCCGGACATGATCCGCACGGTGCCGGAAGGCAACAGCGACCCGGGCCGCGTGCGCTGCTACGCGCTGCTGGGCGCATTGTACGGCAGCACGCGCGCGGCGGTGGAAGCCAACCTGTGCAGCGTCCGGACAGGCGGCGGGCATTACCCGTTCAACCGGAAGAACGGCGCGGCGGCTGCGCTGGAAGCGGCGATGGGCGACCTCGCCGGCATCATCGCGGTACAGCCCGAGGTGGGCGGCTATGTGTATCCCATCAGCGGCACGTACAACTACCGCGTGATTGCGGGGACCAGCAGGCTGAGCCCGCACGCGTTCGGCATCGCGATTGATTTAAGAAGCAAGCCGGGGGACTACAGGCGGCATGCCGCGCGGGAGCAGGCGCAGCGGCGCATCGAGAGCTACCCCGAGGCGCTGGTATCCGCGATGGAGAGCCACGGCTTTATCTGGGGCGGCAAATGGGCGCATTTCGACTTCCTGCACTTTGAGTACCGGCCGGAGCTCATCATCAAATCGCGCGCGGACGCTAAAAAATCCGGCGGGGAATGGTACGCCGGTTTCCCGGAGGACGCGCGCACGATTGCGCTGGTGCGCAGCATCGATGCGGCGCTCAGGTGAGCCGGCAGTGCAGAATATAAAAAGCAGAAAACCGTGACCGGAGCTTTCCTGTCACGGTTTTATTGTACGGAGATACCTCGGCCTAAAACGCTAAGCACAGCATAAAACCAGCTGAGATGAGTATTTGCGCCGCAATGTACGGTATCATTACCTTGAGGTGGCTGTGCGCCGTCTCGCCGCAAAACATTTCAAAAGCGAGCACCGTATCGGACAGCAGGAAGGCCAGCGTGCCTGCCCAAAGCACAAACGCGCCGGCCTGAAATACCGTAAACGCGGCTATGGCGGCGGCTGCGCTCAGCACGCAGAGCAGCAGCATATATAGCAGCGCCGGAATGCGCATCAGCCCGGGCAGGTGAGGATACAGCTTTTTATACGTCACGCCTGCGCCCGCTCCGTAAACGGCAACGACCGCGGCGATCAGCCACCACGCCGGCGGCGGCGTCAGCCGAAGCAATTGTATGAGATAAAGCACGTGCCCGGCGGAGAAAAAGACGAGCCCCAGCGGCACCCCGATGCGATGGTGGTGGTCGAGCAGGCTGATATCGCCCGCGCAGCCCGCGATGATGCCCAGCAGCACCAGCCAGGGCAGCGGCGCTGTGGAGAGCGCGCTCCACAGCAGCAGGAGCGATACGGCGAGCAGCGGCATCAGCAGCGCTTTGGTCAGGCAGCGGGGCGTTTCCTTCCCGCGGACGATGAACACGATGTGAAGCGCGATATCGGCGGCAAACAGCGCGCACGCAATGGCAGCCATGAGCATATCGTTTCCTCCGTTCGACATATGTGCGACCTGGAAGGCGTTGCGTCAATATACGAATTATACCATATCCGCCCGCTTTTTTCATAGCTGCCTGGCACAAAACTGTTTCACATCCCAGATTTGCACCGATATATAAGAAAAAACGATGGGAGGATAACACTGAATGCCCTGGAGTCAGGTACTAGCGGTGGGTGTGGACCTAATCGACGAGCAGCATAAAAAATTGTTTGAGATGGCGGACCAGCTTTTTGAGGCCGGCCGGAACCGCAAGGCGGGCGAGTACATCGCCAAGATGTTCGAGTTCCTGGAAGACTACACGAAAAAGCATTTCAGGGATGAAGAGGAATACATGCTGAGCATCCGGTATCCGGAATACAGCGTGCAGAAGAAGATGCATGATGATTTTGTCCGCCAGCTGGGCGTGCTCAGGAAAAAGTACGATGAGTCCGGCAGCAATATTGCGGTGATTATGGAAGCCAATCAGATGGTGCTCAACTGGCTGACCAACCATATCGCCAAGCAGGACAAAAAGATCGGGGAATACGTGAAGCTTAAAAAGTAGCCGGTTCTGCGTTTGCTATCCGGTAGCATCGCTGTTTATCAAAGACATTTTGACAGGCACAGACAGACGGCTTGGCAGAGCCAAACCGTCTTTTTATACGGAATACGTTTTTATTTCGCAGCGCGGCGTATCAGACGTTGTAGCTGCCGCCGTCACCCTGCGGTCCGCCCCCGCCGCCCGACCCGCCTGCCGAACCATCCGAAGAACCGCCCGCGAACGGGAACGGGCCGCCGACGAACTGGCAACGTCCGAAGCGGTCGCAGCACCAGCCGTTGCGGAAGCAGCACCGGCCGAACTGGTCAACCCAGTCGCAGTTGCGCCCCGGGATAAACGGAAATACCGGACGGGGGAAGATAGGCACCACAACCGGCGGCCTGAAAAACGGCGGCCTGAAAAACGGCGGCCTGAAAAACGGCGGCCTGGGAAACGTCGGCCTGCCCGGCCCGCCGGGTCTGCCGGGTCCACCTGGTCCGCCGGGTCTGCCCGGTCCGCCAGGACCTCTAAAACCATCTGGCATGTTAAAAAACTCCTTTCAAGTATACATTGAGGGATGGTTTATTCTATGAAAGTTGCACTTGTAACGTTCAGGTTCACAGAAATTGTATGCATACTTTCAGCGGAGGCGGTGTCGCCAATTTGACGGCAAAAAAAGAATGCGCGTCGGCATT
>JAAXZP010000321.1 GCA_012719815.1 Christensenellaceae bacterium | reverse complement strand
CATGCTGGGCAATTCGGGATCTTCGGCAACGGGTCAGGCCATTGTGCAACAGGCGATGTCCAGGCTGGGAGCCCCTTACTCCAAGTCCAAGCGGGGCACTGGGAATTATGTGGACTGCTCGTACCTCGTGCAGTGGGCTTACAAGCAGGTCGGCATCGATATTCCGGGCACTGCCGCCGCTCAGGCGAAGTACTGCTATGAAAACGGCTATACCATCTCGAAGGAAGAGCTGCAGCCCGGCGATCTGATATTCTGGACCAAACACTCCAGCACGGCCGGACGGTGGCGCAATATCCACCACGTGGGCATCTACGCGGGGAACGGCAAGATCGTGGAGGCCAAGAACAACAGAAACGGCGTGGAAATAGACGATATCTGGGGCCAGGAGGGCAACGGCGGCGACTGGGAAATCGTGATGTACGCGCGGCCTTACTGAACTGCAGTATCAAAGATGAACTTATCGGCCCGCCCGGGCTTATATCCGGAGCGGGCTTTTTTATGGGTCAGCAGGGGGTAAAACATGCCCGTAATACCTTAAATATCAGGCATTTTTGAAAAATGCAACCGGGCAGACCGTTTTGACGGTTGAAATATGCCACGCTTTGGACTAGAGTAAGCATATAGGTTCACAATGCTGCGGAAAGGAACAGGGCGATGGCGAAAAAAATTACGGAGGCCGTTCGCGCGGGCCGGGTGCTGGTGGCGGACGGGGCATGGGGGACGTTTCTGTATCAGAAGGGCCTAAAGCCGGGCGATTGCCCCGAGCGCTGGTGCCTGGAGCGGTTCGCGGATGTGCGCGATATCGCAAAGAGCTATATCGACGCCGGCGCGGACATGGTGGAGACCAACAGCTTCGGCGGCAGCCGCATCAAGCTGAAAAGCTTCGGGCTGGACGATAAGGCGGCGGAAATCAACGAGGCGGCAGCCCGGGCATCGCGGGAAGCGGCGGGCGACAGGCTGGTGATCGGTTCCATGGGTCCTGCCGGCAAGCTGCTGATCATGGAGGAGGTCACCCGCGAGGAGCTGTATAATGCGTTCCGCGAGCAGGCTGTCGCGCTGGAGAAAGGCGGCGCGGATGCGCTCTGTATCGAGACGATGATGGACGCCGAGGAAGCGGCCATTGCGGTGCGGGCTGCCAGGGAGAACACCGGCTGCGAAGTCATCTGCACGTTTACGTTCGACAGGACGGCGTCGGGCAGTTACCGGACGATGATGGGCATCACCCCGGCGGAAGCGGCTGCCGCCGTGCTGGAAGCGGGCGCGGATATCATCGGCACCAACTGCGGCAACGGCATGGAGCGCATGATCGAGATCGTGAGCGAGCTGCGGGCCGCCTGCCCCGACACGCCGATACTGGTGCACGCCAACGCGGGGCTGCCCGAGGTAATAGGCGGCAAAAACGTATATCCCGAAACACCGGAGTTCATGGCCGCGCTGGTGCCCACAATCGTGCAGGCTGGCGCGAACATCGTCGGCGGCTGCTGCGGCACCACGCCGGCCCATATCGCCGCCATAAGGCTTGCGGTAGACAGGATGGTGCAGCGATGAAAAGAGAAGCTGAATGGCCCAGAATTGCGGCTCTGGATATGCTGTTGCTGTGTTATTCGTTCAACGTAGCGGTGATCGGGCAGATGTTCGATTCCATCCGGACCGCGTACAGGCTGTCGATCGCCGAGGCTTCGCTGCTGACATCGGTGCAGAGCATCGGCGGGTTTGCGGCGGTGATACTGTGCATACTGCTGATGGACGTGCTCAATAAGCCCAAGATCACATCCATCGCCGGCCTCGTTTATTTTGTGCTGTTCCTCACGGTAGGAATGTCGGTACCGCTCGTGCTGCTCTTTGCCGTGTTTGTGGGGATGGGATTGTTCGGCGGCGTGGTGGATACGATGACAAATTCCGTTATGGCGGAGACGGTATCGCGCCAGCCGGAGAAGTATATCAACCTGATGCATATGCTATTCGCGTTCGGCGCCATGGTCTCGCCCGTGGTTGCGCAGCAGGTTAACGCCGCCGCCGGCATGCAGGCCGTGTTCTTCGCTTTTGGCGGTTTCGCGCTGATCTGGGCGGTTTATATGGCTGTGGCGTTCCGGAAGAATATAAAACGCGGGCTGGTCGTGCGGCGCGAGAGCCTGCGGGAGCGGATCAAGAGCCTGGTAGGCTTTTACCGCCTGCCCGGCATGGCGCAGGTGTTTGTTATCGCGGTGCTGATGAGCTGCTGGCAGTGTTCGGCGATGCTGTACACGTCGTCGATGGTGGCCAGAGTCAGCGGCAATGAAGCGGACGGAGCGCTGGCGCTGACGGTGTTTTTCGCCGGCGTGATGGTATCCCGGCTGATTTATTCGCCGTTTGCTTCCCGGTTTTCGGCGGGGCTGATGCTGGGCTTCAGCAACCTTGTGGGGGCTGCTTTTTGGCTGGCGGCCATGCTGGTGCCGGGCGTTGTTCCCAAAATCGTGCTGATCGGGATTTCCGCGTTTTTGTGCGGCAATAATTTCCCGGTGAATATATCCGCCGCGTGCAGGATTGCGCCGACCCACACTGCGGCCGCGTCCGGCACGGTTATATTGGGCAATTATGTCGCGATGTTCGTCTTCGTGCCGGCGATTGGGGCTTTGGCGGACGCTTCGGACCTGGGGAGCGCTTTGGCCGTCGCGGCAGTGCCGCTCGCGGCGCTTTTCCCCTTTGCGCTGAGGCTGCATAAAAAGGTGTATGCCGCTGGGGCCGGCGGGATTTAACCGCCCGCCCTATTGGCGGCGTTTCTTCCGGAATAGCGGCCACCTGATTTCGGCGTTTTCGTATTTGTCCAGCCGGGTTCCGGAGCGGAAATAGGCGAGGGTGGCGTTGATCTCCCCGCCCAGCAGCAGCACGACGCTGCTAAGGTACAGCCATATCAGCAGTATGATCACCGCTCCCAGGCTGCCGTAGATGCGGGTAAAGCTGGCGAAATGGTTGATGTAAACGGCGAACACCAGCGACACAGCGATCCAGCCGAACGTGGAGAACAGCGCGCCGGGCATCACGTCCCGCCTGGTAAGCCGGCAGTTGGGAACGTATTTGTAGAGCAGGAAAAACACGAGAAACATGCCCGCGATGGGCACGGCGTAGCGGAGTACGGTCCAGAGCCGGCGGAATACCCGTTCGCCCGCGAACAGGCCGAATAGGCTTTCGCCCAGCACCCCGCCGAATATCAGCAGCAGCAGTGTGACCAGCACCAGCACGGCCAGGCAGACGGTGAAAAACATCGTCATGGCGGTCACCCGCCAGAACGGCCTGTTTTCCTCGGTGTCGCAGGCTTTATTGAGGCAGTGGCTGATAGCCTGCACGCCGCGCGACGCGCTCCACAGCGTAATGAGCGCGCTGACGGACAGCAGGGCAGGGCTTTTGACGCTTTGCATCTCGGCGATCAGCCCGCGGAAGAATCTTGCGACATCCTCCGGCATAAAGCGGGTGATATTGACCGTATAGGTATGTATCGGCACGTCCGTGAGGCTCAGTATATTGAGCAGAAACAGGAGGAACGGGAACAGCGACAGCAGCAGGTAAAACGTCAGCTGGGCGCTCAGCCCTGGTATGTCGTCATCCCGGATGCGCACATACAGCTGCGCCGCGTATTTGGCCCACGGGCGTTTGTGCTTTTCCATGCAGAACCGTCCTTTATTCTTGCAGAATGCGCCACGGCGGCGTCCGATAATATTATTGTTTACGGCTGCCGCTTCTATGACCCGGAACGGCGGAAAAGAAAATGCCCTCATGCCTGTAAGGCACGGGGACAGGAGAGCGCCATGATATCCATCGATGAGATGCAGGTCATGCTGGATGAAATCGCGGAGACGTTTCCTCACGAGTTTTTCGCACAGCTCAATGGAGGTATATTGCTGATGCCGCAAGCCAAGCCCGACAGGCGGCCCGGCGCGCAAGGGCTTTATGTGCTGGGCGAATACTGCTGCGGCGGCAGCATGGGCCGGTATATCGCGATCTATTACGGTTCGTTTGCGCGGGTGTACGGGCACTTGCCGCCCGATGAGCTGAAAGAGAGGCTCACCGCCACGCTAAAGCACGAATTCCGGCATCACCTGGAGTCTTTAGCAGGCGAGCGCAGCCTGATTGCGGAAGATGAGCAGTTTCTGGCGGATTATATAAAATGGCGGCGGCAGCCTTAAGCAGCGCGGCGCTTAAGCGTATTTCGCGTCGTGATGCGGGTGCTGGCGCACCACCCGAATGGCTGCCATAATGGCCGCGGTGATGTTGACCTGGTTCTGCGTGCTGAGCTCCTGAAAACGCGAGTAGACCTCGCCGCCTACGCTGACCACATAGCGCGGCGGCAGTTTGTTGAGCGCAAGGGCTTTTGTGTCGGCACGGCAGCGTTCGCAACAGCACATGTCCGCCGAGCGCATCAGCTCGCCCAGCTTGTTTTCCACAAGGTCTTCCATGATATTTTTTGGCCTTATTATAGTTGCCATGATTCGCTCCTAAAACCTGTTATATCTAATATCGGAAGATTTTATAAAAGAATAAAAGTATATTACAATAAATGAAGCCATTATAAATAGCAATGAAGACAAGCCAGCCTGTATGCAGCCGAAGAACGCAGATACCCGGCGCAAGCTGTAATAATCCCGGCCCGTGTTGCGGTATTAAGCGCGGCTGTGGTATGATGTGGATGCAGGTTCAATACTTCAACGCTGCGGAGCTGCCGACATGAATATTCTGTTTTTCCTGAAACCCAAGGTTGATCTGGCCTATATATACGATGATTCCACGATGCGGCAGGCCCTTGAGAAGATGAAGCATTACGGCTATGCCGCCATACCCGTTATCAACCGGGACGGCGAATACGTCGGCACGCTGAGCGAGGGCGACCTGCTCTGGGCAATACTCAACCATGAGGCGTACGACAACCACGCGCGCGAGGCAATCTACGTCCGGGATATACTCAAGGTCCGGCAGAACAAACCCGTCAACGTGAACGCCGATATCGACGATCTTTTGCTGATGGCGATGAACCAGAACTTTATTCCCGTAACGGACGACCGAGGGCTGTTTATCGGCATCGTCACCCGCCGCGACATACTGCAGTATTATTACGATAAGACCCACGACGATAAAACCCCCGCCGTTTAATGTCAACCTTCTCTGAAGGCCAGCTTACTCGTTTTCCTTCCTGTGTAAAATTTTAAGAAATTATGTCACCAAGGATTGACAGGGTAATTTTACTGTGCTAACATGCCCAATAGATAGAAATAGAATATATTAGAAATTATTGATAATATCGCCCATCTGAGTAAGATGTATGGCAGCTCATTTTCCGGAGCCATGCTGAAATGGTTTCCGGCCTTTGGATTTTCTGGTTAGGGTCAAATATTGGGGGTTCAATATCGCGTGAAAGGCAAACCTGTGCGAAAGCCAGGGACGCAAAGCCTGAAGTCTAACCCCGGCGACTTCCTGCTTTTGAACACCGGGTATGACCGTTCGGCCGCCTCAATCTCTGAATTGAAGGCGGTTTTTGTTTTACGGCACCGAAGGCGGCAAGAGTCTTAAAGCACAGGGGCGGGGTCACGGATACGGAACCCGGTACAGCGAAAGGAAACAGAATATGGACAAACTATCGCAACTGCCGAAGCAGGGCATACTGGAGCAGCAGCCGCGCAAGAACTACGGCGCCCGGTATCAAAGCGGAGGCCATCAGATCAAATGTTACACCAAGAAACAGATGAAAAGCCTGTACCCGGACGGCGGTTACAAGGTGCTCGCCGAACACGCGGCAGGCAGCAGGCACAAGCCGACAGGCATGCTGGACAGCGGCAAGCGGCGCCCGGTTTATGCGTACAGGTCGCACAGCCGCCTGCTCTATCGGGAATATGGCTATGTGGCTGTCGGTGAAGACAGCTATGTTGTGCTGCTCAAAAACGCTCTCGCGCCGCGAGCGGCAATACTCGCAGCCTGTGTTGCGGTAATTGCCGGCGCGGCTTTTTTGGCGCTTGCGCTGACCAGGCCTAAGGAAGCGGCGAGCTTGCCGGAAGCGCCGGTGGCGGCGGCGGGCAAGCAGCT